>NZ_JAXBLY010000005.1:0-230108 GCF_033963925.1 Rossellomorea sp. YZS02
AGAGATGGAAGCATGGCGACATGTGGAGTTGACTGATACTAATCGATCGAGGACTTAACCACAAAGAGTCATTATTGTAATGAACAACAATTGGTCGATATTCGGCTTTCTTGACATCAATTCTTTATCTAGTTTTGAAGGAACAATCCTTCAATTGAATATTCGTCTGGTGATAATGGCGAAGAGGTCACACCCGTTCCCATGCCGAACACGGAAGTTAAGCTCTTCAGCGCCGATGGTAGTTGGGGGATCTCCCCCTGTGAGAGTAGGACGTCGCCAGGCAAATAGATGAAAGAGTAGCTCATTATGAGTTACTCTTTCTTTGTGTAGATTGTTAAAATGAATGTGCGGTGAGTCTTGGAAAGTTATTATTTGGAAAAATACGCAATAAACGAAAATATGGCGCAATTAGCGTGAAAATGACGCAAATAATTTAATAATGACGCAATTCTCATCGAAAATGACGCAATAAAGTCAGAAATGACGCAATCCACACCAAGCCATTCCATTCTATCTATAAATCAAACTCTCAAATGTCCGCTAATGGCTCCATTCTCACCATTTCACCAATGTAACCGCTTATCCCTCACAGTATATGGACGACAATACTTACCCCTAAGTCCTCTAGTGCAGACTAAAAGTGCATGACAGGGGGGGGAATGTCAGGACGGTGGCTCGAACACCATAATTGAAAAAAGTGAAGCTAAAAGATTTCGCCGCTCATTACTAGCTGCTGCCATCAACGCAGATGGTTGTTAGGTGTTCCTACTTTTGGGTATCTTCCGTAGATTCATACGTTTTCTTTCGGAGAAGTTGACTTCTTTATTTATTAGTTCTAGGATATTAATATATAGAGGTTTGATTCGAAAGGGTGGTACTCTTGCAAGGTTCTTCTAGTACTACGATTGATCAGTTTTTAACTTGGCTTGAACATGAGGGAAAATCATCAAATACCATCTCGACTTACCATCAGGAACTAAAGAAATTTGAAAAATGGCTACATGAAACGAATAAAGAACTGGCCAAAATTACGCAAAAGGATGTTCAGAAATACATCTACTATTTAGAGGACAAAGGAAAGAGTCCCATTACGAATGATAAAATTCTTGGAGTGATACGAACGTTTGGGAAATTCTTGAAGAAACCGGACATTACGTTTGATATAAAAATTCAACAATGTACAAAGACAAATGAAATTGATGTTCTTTCGCAGGCTGAGTGTGATCAATTATTAGCAGAAGTGGAAGAGAACGAGAATGAAAGAAATGTGCTCATTGTCTATATGTTGCTTCATACAGGAATGCGTGTATCAGAGCTATGTTCACTGAATAAAACGGATATAGATTTACAACTTAATCAACTCTCAGTGAAACCTACTTCTGAAGATGAGAGGATAATACCGTTGTCTGAGGGATTGAAGCATCACCTTTTAAAGTATTTTTCATCTGCTGAGGTAGAGAAAGCATTGTTTGTTTCGAAGTCGGGTGACAGGCTGACTGAGCGTTCGGTACAGTATATGCTGAAAAAATACGGGGTAAATGCACAAAAGCTCCGACATACATTTTGTCAGCAGTTAATTGATAAAGGAGTAAGCTTGGAAATTGTCTCAAAGCTTGCGGGTCATAAAGATATTAATGTGACTAAAAAATATGCCAGATCCAGGGTGAAGGAAGACGAATTTGAGAATGCGATACGAAGTGCTTTTTCCAGAAGGACATTGAATTAATTCCATGCTCTGAGTATTTAGGGGAATGATTTTCTCTATATTATTTTAATGAAATGCATAGAAAAAAGGATGCGAACAAAAGTCCGCATCCTTTTTCTATGAGTTTAAGATATTGACTTACCCAAAATCAATATCTTAGTAAGGGAGTAAGTAGCTAGCTTACAACCCAAAGTCTTATCGTACTCTTTCTTTATATCATTAAATATGCAGTGGTGTCGATGTGCAAAAAGTGGAATTCGTGTATTCGGATTCCACTTTTATTTAATATTAGAAATTACATGGGTGTTTTTGCATGGATATAAATTCACTCTAAAGTTTTATTATTGTTAGATACAGCAAAAAGGAGATTCAATGGAAATATAAATGAGAATAAAGTACTTCTTTTCCTTTTTTAATAAGTCTTAGCCTTTAGTAAAGTTAGTTTCTAGGTAGGTTAATCCTTCTGTCTGGATAAAGCTGCACCCCTCAGGAGCAGGCGTCTTCAACACCTCAATCGACAACTTATTCAACCGTTTCGTCAACTGTGCCTGCTCAGAAGGGCTGAGGATGAACTGTACCCCGTATAAACAGAAATCAGACATATGTTCTTGCTTCCATACTATTTTTCCTGAAAGAGTGACTGGCTCTCCTAGTAGCACGGTATTGAAATCAAAAATGATTCCGGGTGAAACAGGCAGCCTTAGATGAGTCAGGAATCTTAATCCACCTGGACCGAGGTTTTCTACCAGAACTTCTGTTGTTCCTACTGTTGCAGACTTTCCATTTACGCTCGCTATCGTCATATCGGTTCGCAGAGGGTACGTGAAGTCGATTCTGAATACTTCGCGCCTTTCCTCGACAGGGGCTTCTGCCTGGATCGATTGCGGGATTAGGACGGGATCGATCAAGAACTGCTGGAAGTCTTCAGGAGGAACGGGTTTACTGAATAGGTATCCTTGTAATATGTCGCAGTCCTGCTCTATGAGGAACATCCGCTGGTCTTTTGTTTCCACACCTTCTGCTACTACTGTCAAGCGTAATCCGTGTGCCATGCGAATGATGGATTTCGTGATTTCGGCATCACTTTCATTCAGGTAGTCGCGTATGAAGCTCCGATCAATTTTAACGGTGTCGACGTTAAATTTTTTTAAGTATAAGAGAGAGGAGAATCCTGTTCCAAAGTCATCAAGGGAAAATCGGATCCCTGTCTCTTTCAATCTTTCAATGGATGAAATGAACGTTTCTTCGTTCTGGATCAGTACACTTTCTGTTATTTCAAGATCAAGAAGGGAGGGGGTTACACCGGTTTCTTCTATAATATTGAGAGTGGTTTCCACCCAGTCATTCCGCAGAAAGCGTTTGGGTGACATATTGATGGAAATGGGAATGAGGGGAACCTCTAATCCCTCCCACTCTCTTAGTTGTTCACATACTGTCTGGATCACCCAATCGGTAATGGGGATGATGAGCCCATTTTCTTCAGCGATGGGAATGAATTCATGAGGGGATATCAGTCCCCATTCCGGATGCTTCCATCTGATCAGAGCTTCTGCTCCGACCAATCGGCCGGTTTTGCCATCCACTTTAGGCTGGTAATGTAAGAGAAGTTCATCCTTCTTTATTGCTTTACGAAGATCCTTCTCTAATTGAAAGACTTTGAACGATTCGATATTCATGGACGACGTATAGATTTGAACATTATTCTTCCCCATTTCTTTCGCTCTGTATAAGGCGGTATCAGCCCTGCCCATAAGCGTCTCCGGATCTTCTCCGTCGATGGGATACAGGGTCATCCCGATACTTGCGGTTACAAATAGCTCATATCCGTTGATAAAGAAGGGTTCTTCCAATGATCGTATCAGTTTTCTGGCAAACGAAACGGCTTCTTCTGTATCCTGTATGCGGCGTAGGAGGATGGTGAATTCGTCTCCTCCCATTCTGGCGACAAGATCACGTTCAGGAGTATTCTGTTGCAGCCGGGAAGATATCTCTTTAAGCAGGAGATCGCCTTTTTGATGCCCCAAGGTGTCGTTGATCCGTTTGAAACCATCCATGTCTATGTATAAAACGGCAAATTGTTTTTTTAATGTGCTGGAACTTTCAATAAGAGTGACAAGTTCATCTTCAAACATCCTTCGATTCGGAAGGTCAGTCAAGTAATCATAATAAGCAAGGTGGGCCATGGCTTCTTCTGACTTGATCTGCTCGGTTATGTCTGTGATAATCCCGTCCAGTCGGATCAGTGTTCCTTCATGATTGAATACAGGTATCGTGTTATCTTCGACCCAGCGGACTTGACCTTCCTTATGGATGATACGATAGCGCCCTTTTGGTGGCTTTGAGTCTGCCAATATCTCTTGCCTTGATTGATAGTATGGCAGATCGTCAGATGCTATGAGGTCTGACCAAATAATCGTTCCTTCTTCAAATTCCCGGCTCGTGTATCCGGATATATTCTCAATGCCCTTCGAAGTGAACAGGATTTTGTTCTCTAGTACATCCATGGACCAAATTCCGGCATCCAGATTATCGTAGATTTTCTTGACGTGCTGTTCTTGTTCTTTCATTTTCGTTTGGATGTGTACTTGTTCCGTAATATCATGGGATGTTCCAATCATGCGGACCGGACGCCTGTTTTCATCAAGAAGGACATCTGCATATTGATTCACGACTCGCAGGGAGCCGTCCTTCTTAATGATTCGATAAGAAATGCTGAAGATACATTTCTCTTCAATCGCTTTTTGATACTGGGTCTCGAAGTTCTCCCGATCATCGGGATGGATTCGCTCATACACCTTTTCATAAGTAGGGGTTTCATCCATGTCCAAGTCGAACAGAGCGTACATTTGATCGGACCAAAGAGCTTTGTTATGAACGATATCATAGTCCCACGTTCCAAGATCCACAAGTTCCTCTACCGTATTGACGCTCATTTCAAGTTTGGAAAGAATGGCTTTCTGGGCTTCCAATTCGGTGATGTCACTTATGAGGAGAACGACACCGAAGGGTTCATTCCGATTGAAAAGAGGCTGGAAATGGACGTTCGTTTCAATGAGTTTCCCATTGCGAAGGATATGAGCACTCCGGTACTGCTGGTATTCCCCATCCACTGCTTTACTGAAATGCTCAAGGGTATCAGGAATATAGGGCTGGGGAATACAATTGGAAATGAAATGCTGAATATTCTTAATTTTTCGATCAAAAAATGTCATTGCCGCTTTATTCGAGGCAAGTATATGGCCATCGTGATCCATGATATAGATAGGATCAGGATAACGATCAAATAATAGTTCGTAGATATTGATCAGCTGTTCGTCGTCAACCGAGTCATTTTGAGATTTTCTGAGAAGATTCATCACCTTTAACAAGCCAGCTGTTCCCCTTTCGCTCACAATATACTATGAAAAATATACCATAATACCTATTGGGAATGGAATGCACCTGAAAGAATATTCGACTGGAAATCCCCCATTTCCTCAAATTATGAGATTTTTCTCAAAAATATACAAATATAAATGGAAATATTCTGGGAATGGTATATAATAGTAATAAAGTCTCATATCTCGAAAATATCAGATAATAGAGGCTTATACTAAAGAGGAAAAAGGATGGTGTTCGGTTTGAAAGGTTTAAAAGAGTTGGTTACTCGAAGGACATTGGCAATCAGTCCTGCTTATGATGGAATTCATCAGTCGATTGTCCATGATTTCGGAGGCAGGAAGACAGCAAGGAAGAAATCAGCGATGGAGATTCTCGACGAGTCTTGCCTCGCTTACAGGTCCACGTATGATGGAAGGATCAAGGCTGTCCGGCATGCACTTGACTACCCTAGAAAGACACCTCTCATGATTTGCCCGCAGCAATACATCTATGCGATACCCACCAAGGCCCCGACCGATTATGATTGTATATGGCTCTTTTGCCAGCATATTGAATCAACCTCCACCACAGAAGGAATTACCTACGTGCATTTTACCAACGGAGAGAAACTTGAAATCAATTGCTCTGAAAATGTGATCACCAGACAAAGGGAGCGTGCCGCCGTCACCATGACCCATTTCTCCACCATCCCGACCATCTCATCCATGAACCGCAACGAAACCGAACTCTTTTTCCCGGGATTCCAGTCAACCCTCCACAACCTGGGCGAATTCAGCGCCCATCTTTGAGGGACGGACCTCTAACTGAATAACTAAAACAGGAGTAGGAAGTGTGTTCCAACTCCTATTTGTCGTTCTCCGGATCTTTTTGAAAAATTCCCCATCATTCCCACGAAAAAGAATGGTCTATTCTAAAATTAAATTTCATATAATACAAAATGTAATTGAAATATTATTTTAAACAAGAGTATAATAGAGTTAATGAAAACGCATACAGATTTTACAGGAGGAATGAATTGTGACACAGGATAATGTTTTCGAATTATCGACCGAGAAGGTGAACCGGAATACGCTTGGGATTGATACAGCGAGTACCGGTGAGATTCTTTCCATGATGAACGAGGAAGATCAGTTGGTGGCTAAGGCTGTCAAGGAAGTCATCCCACAAATAGAAAAAGTGGTCGATAAGGTGGTGGCGTCCATCTCTCAAGGTGGAAGGCTCGTCTATATGGGAGCGGGTACGAGTGGAAGGCTCGGTGTCCTGGATGCGGTGGAATGCCCGCCGACGTTCAGCGTGGATAGTGACGTTGTCGTCGGCTTGATTGCCGGAGGGGAGAAGGCGTTCGTGAAAGCGGTGGAAGGAGCCGAGGATGATGAGGGGTTAGGCGTATCGGATCTGAAAGAAATCGGACTGACTCCTGTCGACACGGTTGTCGGAATCGCAGCGAGCGGGCGTACCCCTTATGTTATTGGCGGTTTGAAATATGCAAGGGAGTTAGGCGCGACGGCAGTGGCCCTTTCCTGTAATAGGGGCTCAAAAATCTCTGCTGAAGCTGAGCTTGCGATCGAAGTGGATGCAGGTCCAGAAGCATTGACAGGATCCACCCGTTTAAAAGCAGGGACGGCTCAGAAGATGGTGTTGAATATGATTTCCACAGCAAGCATGATCAAGCTCGGGAAAGCCTATGGGAACCTGATGGTGGACGTGAATATCAGTAACTACAAGCTTGAACAGCGTGCGATCGGCATCATCGAGAGCATCACGGGGGCAGATAAAGAAACGGCAGCAGCGACGTTGAAGAAGGCGAATAACGAAGTGAAGCCATCGATTGTGATGATTACCCTCGGCTGTGAGTATGAGGAAGCGAAGAATCGATTGGAAGATGCCAACGGATATGTCCGGCTGGCCATTGAAAAATAGTCTATTCGTATAGGGGTACCTGTCCCCTCCCATTCATAGACATAAAGTGGGAGGGACACTCAGGTAGATAGATGGAACGAAAGGGGAAGGTGAAATTGACGAATAAAGAACTGGCTGGAGTCTTATTGGAACGGTTTGGCGGTGCTGACAATATCGCAAGCTATGAACATTGCATGACGAGATTGAGAGTGAAGGTGTATAACGAAGAGCTCATCCAGAAAGCGGAGATTAAAAAGACGGAAGGCGTGCTCGGGTTTGTAGAGGATGAAACGTATCAGGTCATCCTTGGTCCTGGTAAGGTCAATAAAGTAACAGAAGAATTCGGTAAGCTTGTTTCAGCGGGGGCTGGGGACCTTGACCTGAAGGCACGGGCAGCGGAACAGAAGGCTGATCTCAAGAAGAAAAACGCCACACCATTCAAACTGCTTCTCAGACGCGTGGCGAATATCTTCATTCCCCTCATCCCGGCGCTGATTGCGTCAGGATTGATCACAGGGTTCACAAAGTTCTTCGTACAGGCCGGATGGCTGAACGGGGAATCCCAGCTTGTCATGATGCTTTCCATCATCGGAAGCGGCTTATTCGGGTACCTTGGTATCCTTGTCGGGATGAATGCGGCGAAGGAATTCGGCGGCTCGGCGGCGCTCGGTGGTTTGGCCGGGATTCTGATCATTAACCCGGCGATAGGTGATGTGACGCTGTTTGGCGAAAATCTATTGCCTGGCCGTGGTGGATTGATTGGTGTCTTGATTGCGGCCATTTTCATGGCTTTTGTAGAAAAGAACGTTCGAAAGGTCATCCCGCAGGCAATCGATATCATTGTGACGCCTACAATCGCGTTACTTGTTACAGGTTTATTGACGTACACGGTATTTATGCCGGTCGGTGGTTTTATTTCAGATGTGATCACAAATGGTCTTCTTTCCCTTATTGATATGGGCGGTATTGTAGCCGGGTTCGTCCTCGGTGCCACCTTCCTGCCTCTTGTCGTGACAGGATTGCATCAAGGATTGACACCTGTCCATTTGGAATTGATCAATACGATCGGGGACGATCCGCTATTACCGATCCTTGCCATGGGTGGAGCCGGTCAGGTTGGAGCGGCATTCGCCATTTTCATGAAAACGAAGAAGAAGAAGCTGAAGAGAGCAATCGGCGGGGCTCTGCCTGCCGGGATGCTTGGGATCGGGGAACCGTTGATCTTCGGTGTGACCCTACCATTAGGCCGACCGTTCCTGACCGCTTGTTTAGGTGCAGGATTCGGTGGTGCGTTCCAGGCATATTTCGATGTTGCGACGTTTGCCATCGGGGTATCCGGTTTGCCGCTGATCTTCTTGGTCAATGCAGGAGAGATACTCTATTATACTCTTGGACTATTGATTGCCTACGCAGCAGGTTTTGCGTTGACGTATCTGTTCGGGTTCAAGGATGAAATGGCGAGTGAGTTTGAATGATCGGAATTTCCGTTTATCTTTCCGATGAAGATGCTGAAGAACGTATTCTTCGAGCCTCTTCATCGGGCATCAAGCTTGCCTTCACCTCTCTTCATATTCCGGAAGAATCAGGTGTAAGTCCTGAACGAGTTGGAGATCTTTTATCCCTTTTTAAAAGGAAGAGGTTTGAGGTGTTCGCCGATGTATCGAAGAAAACGCCAGGTATACTTGGACTCAATCGTTTTGAAGACCTGAAAGAGTTGGGCGTCACATCCCTGAGGTTGGATGATGGATTCACGTCGGAAGAGATGCTGGAATTGGCCAGTCAGTTTCAAATCGCCATCAATGCCAGTACCGTTGGAGAAAAAGAGTTGAAGCAATGGATCGATAGCGGATTGAAACCTGGGAATATGATTGCCTGGCATAATTTTTACCCGAAGCCGGAAACGGGGTTGGATGAGGAATATTTCCTCCAACAGCAGGCACTCTATGATTCCCTCTCGATTCCTGTCTATGCGTTTGTGCCAGGAGATGAAGACAAGCGGGGGCCGTTACATGTAGGGCTTCCTACTTTGGAAGATCATCGGGGGCAAAGTCCCTATGTCAGTGCCGTTCAATTGAAGCGGTGGGGCGTGACGGGTGTGTTTGTTGGAGATCCCGGCTGTTCCCCGGAACTTCTTCAAAAGCTCGAACACTTTGATCGGGAAGACGTCATCGAGCTTTCTTACGAAGGCAGCGGTGAAATAGAAGGGGAGTATCAGCTCCGGCCGGATCCGGGTAGGGATGTGCTGCGTTTGCTGGAAACAAGGACGAATGAGATGGTGCCTCCTTTGAACACGGTTGAACGGCCACGGGGCACGATTACCCGGGATAATGATTCTTATGGACGGTATCGAGGGGAAATGCAGATTGTCCGTCATGACCTGGATTGCAACCCAGCAGTCAATGTGATGGGGATGATCCGCAAATCGGACCTTCCTCTGATCGAATCATGTCAACCAGGTCAAAAGCTCCGGTTGATAAGAGGGACGGACCTCGTAGATTAGTGATGTTAAGAGCATGAGATGATGATAAATCATGCTCTTTTTTTATTCTCTAGGTTGGTTTTCATTACATTTTAAAGATAGTAACCGAAATCTTCTTTTTTTCTGTTATGATAATATCAACGAATATTTCGACAATAACCGGAATGAAGGGAATGCCAATCAATGACTAGTGCTTCAACCATGCTGATACAATACCTTGAGGATCATTCAGATGAATTTTTACATAATTGGCTTAAAGATATCGTGATTTCAGAAAGCGACATCTATAAAGAAGAAGTGTTGAACAATGGAGTGAAGATGTTTCAATTAGTGAAGCGTGCGATTGAGAAACCCCTCAGCGAAGAAGAAATCACGGCCCTTGCCCACAAGACGGCATTGGAACGGGTCAATGCCAAAGTGAATATCAGTGAGTTTGTCTACAATGTGAACATAGGGAAGAGCATCATTATCAAATGGGTGAGTAATTCCGGGATCGAGCTTCGGGAATTACAGCCGTTGATTGAAGATATCAATGCCCTATTTGACCGCTTTTCTTATCTTGCCGTGAGAAAGTATACGGAAATCAAAGAAAAGCAGCTTCAGGAGAAAGAGCTGTATATCGATCAGACCCATAAAGAACGATTGACGATCCTCGGACAGATGAGCTCGAGCTTTGTGCATGAATTCAGGAATCCGTTGACTTCCATCATCGGGTTCACGAAGCTCTTGCAGAACGGCTACCCTGATCTGCCGTACCTCGATATTATGCAGCATGAGCTCGAACAATTGAATTACCGCATCTCTCAATTCCTCCACGTATCGAGGAAGGATTTGATCGATAGCACGAAGGAAGAGATCATTCTTACCCATCACTTGGAAGAGACGATCGAGTTCTTGTATCCGAGCCTCCTGGATGGGGACGTTTCCATCGAATTCAAATGTGAAGATGATATCAAAGTGCTGGCTAACGGAGATGAACTAAGGCAGGTATTTCTAAATCTCATCATGAACTCCATCGACGCCCTTCAGGAAGTGGACGGACATAGACAGATCAATGTGTGCTGCAATGTGAAAGAAGGCAGGACGAATTTGAAAATTTCAAACAATGGGCCACGGATCAAAGAAGAGACGATCGGAGCGATCTTTGAACCATTTTATACAACCAAGGACCTCGGAACGGGAATCGGACTTTATATTTGTAAAAAACTGATTGAAAAACATGGGGGAAGTATCAGCTGTCAGTCAAATGAGGAATGGACGACGTTTACGATTGGAATACCGGTTGAATCAAATGTAGCGATGTAAAAATAACACCTCATTCATTTGAATGAGGTGTTTTGATAGTGGAGCGAAGGACTGGAGGTCTGCCGATGGAATAATAATCGATGGCAGCCGATTCAGCTTCTTCCAGTGAAAAGCAATTCCGTCCATCAAATAGAATCGGAGTTTTCATCAGCCTGGAAATGGTTTTCAGTCGCAGGACTTTAAATTCTTCCCATTCCGTCGCAATGAATAACATATCCTGATCCTCAATCGCATCAAAGCAATTGTCGGCGTATGTCACACTTTCTCCAAGAATGGCTTTCGCATTTTCCTGGGCTACGGGATCGTATACGGTCACCCCGACTCCTTCGTCCAGTAAACGTTTGATTATTTCCATGGAGGCAGCCTCCCGGATGTCGTCTGTATTCGGTTTAAAGGAAAGCCCCAATAACCCTGCCCGCTTTCCGGTTAAATTCTTTACAACCTCTTTCGCCTTTTCTACCAATTTTACTTGTTGTTTCGCATTGACGTGAATGACCGATTCCAGCAGGTCGAATGTATGCTCCATCTCACCTGCCATTTGAACGAGGGCATTGGTATCTTTCGGGAAGCATGAACCTCCATAACCAATTCCGGCCTGCAGGAAAGAAGAGCCGATCCGCTGATCCATTCCCATTCCTTTTGTCACATCCTCCACGTTAGCCCCGAGCTTTTCACACAGATTAGCAATTTCATTGGTGAAGCTGATCTTTGTCGCCAAAAATGCGTTCGATGAATATTTAATCATTTCAGCACTTTCAATAGAGGTGTGTAAAACCGGTACCTCGAATGGCGCGACCATCTCTTCAAGTTTCCTTGCTGTATAGTCGTCCTCTGTGCCGATGACGATCCGGTCACCGTTGAACGTATCATGAATGGCGGAGCCTTCCCTTAGAAATTCTGGATTTGAAGCCACTCTAAAACTGCCGGCTGAACTGGCATGAGCATTCAACCAGGTACTCATCTTGCGATTGGTTCCCACTGGTACAGTACTCTTTGTTACTACGATCGTACCGTCCCTCCGGACAATTGAGCCGATTTTCTTTGCCACATCTTGAAGGGCTGAAAGATCCGCTGAACCATCTGGACGGGAAGGGGTTCCGACGGCAATGATGATGATTTCTGCCTTGTCACAGGCGATTTGATAATCTGTCGTGAAGGAAAGGTTTCCGGATCTCGCATTTTTCTGCAGTAAACCTTCTAAACCCGGTTCGTAAATAGGGGACTGGCCACTTCTTAACATCTCTACTTTCTCTCTGTTTGTGTCGAGACAAATGACGTGATGACCAATTTCCGCGAGACATGCCCCTGTGACCAGGCCGACGTATCCCGTTCCAATCACGGATACATTCATTCCGTTCCCTCCTTTTCCAGTAACTCTTTCAGATAGGATGTTAAAGATGATTTTAGTTCCGGCCTCTTCATCGCACATTCGATTGTCGCTTTAATGAATCCAAACTTATCACCGATGTCATAACGATCGCCGTTGAACACTTTGGCATACATGGCGTGCTCCTGATTATAGTCGTTCAAGGCGTCGGTCAATTGAAATTCCCCGCCTGCCCCGATTTGCATTCGTTCTAAATAAGAGAAGATATCAGGAGTCAGAATGTATCTTCCCATGATGGCAAGGCGTGAGGGAGCTTCATGTGGAAGCGGCTTTTCGATGAGTCCGCGAATTTTACGGATGCGATCTTCCTCCGTTTTTTTCGGTTGGAAAGGATGGACAATCCCATACTTTGATACGTCTTCATCCTTCACTTCCTGAACTCCGATGATGGGAGCCTGAAGCTCATTATACGAGTCAATCAGCTGACTGACACAAGGCTGTTCAGAAAGAATCATATCGTCCCCCAGCATGACGGCAAAGGGGTCATCCCCGATGAAGGAACGTGCACACAGGACGGCGTGACCCAATCCAAGGGGCTCCTTCTGCCTGATATAATGGATGTTTGCAAGATTTGCAATCGACTGGACTTCCTCAAGGGCGTCCCATTTTTCTTTCTTCTCCAATGTCGCTTCCAGTTCATAGGATTTATCAAAGTGATCCTCGATACTCCTTTTGCCCCGCCCGGTAATGATGATGATGTCCGTGATGCCGGAATGTACAGCCTCTTCTATAATATATTGAATGGTCGGTTTATCTACGATCGGAAGCATTTCCTTCGGTTGAGCCTTGGTGGCCGGGAGAAATCTTGTACCGAGTCCCGCTGCAGGGATGATGGCTTTCGTGACTTTCTTCTTCTTGGGTAAGGATGATGATAATAATAAGGAGAGATCAGATTGTATCATTCTTTGCACCTCCGAAAATATGTATCTTCTTCTATATTATCAGAGGAGGGGGCAGGATATCCCTTGGGAAAGGTTGGTTTTACGAAGAATTTACATAGAGTATGGGAGAGGGGGTTTTTGATAAGACTGAAGAGGATCATTAGTGGAGGTCAGGTGATATCCGTGAAGGAAGAGGGCAGTCTATTCGTTGGTTTGTATTGGGGAGTGGTCTTCAGTATTCCACTTTGGATTTCGATATTTGGATGGATAAAGATGTGGCAGAGGGTGATGGGGTAAAGGGAAATCTATAAAAGTAAAAACCCCACTGAATTTTCATCAAATGGGGTTAATCCAGCTATTTATACGGCCGCGCCTTTTTGCTCTAACATAAACTCACTCAGTTCCTCTGCAGGAACCGGCCTGCTGAAATAATACCCTTGCGCATACTCACATTGTAACTCCTTCAGCCACTCCAATTGGGATTCCGTCTCCACACCTTCCGCCACGATGGCCAGTTTCAAATGCTTGGCCATGGCATGAATTGCTGAAACGATCGCTTTGTTGGACTCATTATCATCGAGTCCCATAATGAAGCTCCGATCGATCTTCAACGTCTGTATCGAGAATTTCTGCAGGTAGCTTAATGAGCTGTACTCGATGCCGAAATCATCGATGGCGATGGAGACACCGATCTCACGCAGGGCATTCAGTTTCGCCAAAGCTTCCTCCACATGGTGCATGGTCGTGCTCTCGGTGACTTCGAGCTCGATAAGGGAAGGGTGAACCTCATATGTTCGCATGACGTTCCGTACCATTTCCACAAAAGTGGCATCATGAAACTGCCTGGAGGAAACATTGATGGATACCTTGAATTCATAGCCCTCCTGGATCCATTTCTTAAGCTGTTTGCATGCTTCGATCAGAATGCGTTCCCCAAGGGGGATGATCAAGCCGGTTTCCTCTGCCAGGGGAATGAAATCTGCGGGTGAAATCAGTCCTTTCGCCGGATGGTTCCATCTAATCAATGCTTCTACCCCGACGATACGGTTCGTCGTCAAGGAAAGCTGCGGCTGATAATACAGCTCGAACTCTTCATGGACCAGAGCTTTTCGAAGGTTTTCTTCAAGTTCGATCGGATTGATCCCTTTCTCCTCAAGCTGATCGGAAAAGAGTAGCCGATACGCTCCTTCGCTCTTTTTCATCGTATACATGGCGATATCCGCCTTTTTCAATAGGGTGGAAAGATCACGGCCATCTTGGGGATAGAGGGAGATCCCGATGGACGTGCTTGTCATGATTTCATGTCCGCCTATGTCAAAAGGCGTCTTCAGGCTTTCGTGAATCGCTGCCGCCATCTTATGGACGTCACCCCTATTATCGATGGACGGAAGCAGGATGATGAACTCGTCCCCGCTCATCCGCGCGATGAAGCCTTTCTCCCCCAACACCTTTACGCATCTTTCTCCCACCCGGGAGATGAGTTCATCGCCATACCCATGTCCCAATGTGTCATTGACGATCTTGAAGCGGTTCAGGTCAAGGAGAAGGATGGCCATCTGGTCATGACCTTGTTGAACCTTTTTCTCAAATTCTTCATTGAAATAGCGTCTGTTCGGCAATCCGGTGAGTTCATCGTGAAAGGCAAGATACTGAATTTGTTTCTTGTCGCGGATGGCTTCGGTTATGTCCGTCGCTAATACGTGGGCACCCGTCACTTCTCCATCGAGATAGATCGGCACCACGATGACCTGGATGGACATAATGTGCCCTTTCCGGTGTGGGAACTCCATTTCGAATTTCGAAGCTTTCCCGATTAAGGATGCCTGGAACGCCGACTGAATCTGTTCTAAATCTTTATCCATCACATAGGTGCGGAACCCTTTGCCCACAATCTCTTTTATAGAATAACCCGTCATGTCCGCAGCCCGCTCATTTGCTTCCACGATGATGGCATCCCGGTTATACGTGAAGATGGCGGAAAGATTATTCTCGTATAAAGATTTGTATTCCTGTTCCTTTTCATAAATCTCTTTCATCTGCTTTTTATGTAGATCATTGGCTAAATGGTCCGGTATGAACCAAAGGATAAGCAGGATGGCCATTTCAATAATGAAGGGAATCAGATGATTATTTTCCACAAGGGAAAGATACGACCCGTATTTCTCAGGAGAAAGCAGGGAGTAAGCTGTCAGGTAGGTAATGCCGGAGAAACCAAGGCCCATCACAATACTCCAAAAGGCATGCTGCTTACCCGAATACGAACTGCTTTCCTGATTATTGAGCTGCAGAAGCATCCGGAAAAAAGGGAAGGTCACACCAAGTGTCATCAGGATCGTCAAGCAGATATACATCGGTTTGAATGCGACATAGGGATAAATCAATCCAACATATGTGGCAAAATTCCCCGCCATCATAATTAGGGAAAATATGAACCCACCCATGATAAAGTTCACTTTATCCGTATTCACATCCTGGAAAAGACGGAGGGACAGATAGATACTGAAAAAACAAATCACTAAAAAGATCGGAGCGAAATAAAAGAAGCGCTGGATGAAGATTTCATATGAAACCATCAACGTCACAGAAGCGTGGAGCAGGCAATAAAAAATCGTATAAATAAAGGAAGGAAGAAACAATTCCCATCTGCTCAGCACTTGCTTTTGACCGTTTCGCTTAAAGGCTTCCTTCAGTGCAAGATAGCTGCAGCCAGCCGATAAGAGGATGCTCATTATTAAATTGATGGATATCACCAGAAAACCAGTCATAATTACCTCCGCCTAAATACCTATTTCTAACAGTATATCATCTATTTCGACGGGATTTTCTTTTTTCTGTGTATTTTTTGCTTTTATCGACAAGGCTCTTGAAGATGATCCAGCTGCCTTTCCACTTGTTGAAAGGAGTATTGATACCTCCCATTTGATGGTACTAGGGATGATTATTTGTCTATGATGGGGGCTCATAAAGACCTTTCGACAAGTCGGCATGATTATGTGAAATTTGGCATGAATATGGTGGATTCCGGCACGATTATTTGGAATCCCGCATGAAAAGTTCAAATCTCGCATGATTCTCCCTCAAAGTCGCATGATTCCAGAAAAAAGACATTAAAAATATGAGCCCCATATCCCATTTCACCTTACATAAAGCTTCGAATAAAAAAACCTCCCCGAACCACCCGGAAAGGTCACTTCAATCGTTCAATATCCTCGATGATTTCCTCATACGGAGGATTCGACACGCCTTCATACTGCTTCAATAATACGCCGTTCTCACTCACCAGATAAAAAGAGGTCCCGTGAACAAACTGGTCCGAACCCTCGACCTCCGCAGCGGGAGTCTTAAAGGAAACATTGGCAAAGGACTCAATCTCATCCCTGGAGTACCCTGTGAGAAAGCTCCAATTCTCATCATCGAATTCGTACCGGCTGCTGTATTCCGTCAGGACCTCCGGCGTATCATGCTCCGGATCGATGCTGAGGGACACGAGCTGGACCTCATTCTCAAATCCCGCGTCCGCAATCTTCTGTTGAAGCTTCGACATATTCGCCGTCATGGGAAGGCACACTGTATCACAACTAGTAAAAATAAAATCCGCAATTAGGATCTTTCCTCTATAAAGATCAGCCAACACCGTTTTCTCACCACTCTGATCCACAGCGTCCAAATCCCCGACCTCCACCTTCATCGGAAACGAATCCTCCACATCCTCACCCTGACATCCGCTCAGCAGCAGCAGACAAAACAAAGCGGCTACTAACACCATAAACCTCATTCTCACTGAATTTCCCCCTTCTATAATAGAGGTCCGTCCCTCAAAAGTGAGGGACGGACCTTCCGTGATTAGTCGATGAATTGTTTGTCGATCAGGTCGGTGAATTTTGGTTTTTCTTTCAGGAATTTGAGTTCGTAGGAGGAGTCTGCGAATGCCTGGACGGCGTCTGAGTCCACTTTGTAGGTGAATCCGATTCGTTCCCATGCCTGGTCGACGACTTCTTTACTTAGTTCCTGTCCGGTTACTTCTTTCACGTCTTTGATTGTGATTTCTTTGGCTTCTTCAGGGTTTTCCTCAATGAACGCAGTCGCTTCTTTATGTGCGTCTACAATTTTTTGGATCGTGTCCGGATTTTCTTTTACCGACTTTCCTGAAGCCACAAGGACGGAAGCAGGAAGTGTTTCCCCGAAGGAAATTTCATCATGGTCGATGATGATGTTGGCGCCTGTTTCCTGTTGGATCACAGCCGCCCATGGCTCCGGTGCGACGGCAATGTCAACCTTACCTGATTTCAGCATATTCGCATACTGAGCAGGGTTCCCGGTTACGTGCTTCATCGTGCCGCCGATCCGCTGAGACTCGATCCCGTGCTCGCCGAGGAATGTTTCCACTTGAACGTCATGGGTACAACCTACGGCAGGAGTGATAAAGGATTTCCCTGCAAAATCTTCCACGGATTTCACACCGCTTTCCTTACTCGCCAGGACCACGGTTCCACCAGTGGATCCGCCGCCGATGATTTTCACGTCTGCACCTGTCATATAGTTGTTCATGGCAGGTCCCGGTCCGACAAGACCGGCATCAATTTCACCCGTTTTTAAAGCGGTCATGAACGATGAACCGTCAGGGAATGTTTTATATTCAACCTTCGTTCCGTCACCAAGCTCTTTTTCATAGTATCCTTTGTCTTTTGCGACCATTGCCGGTACGTGGTTAATATTCGGGAAGTAGCCGATAACGACTTTCTTGCTGACGTCCCCGCCTGAGCTTTTTTCCGTCCCGCAGCCGGCAAGCACTCCAAGGAAGGTCAAGAAAATAGTGACTAGTAAAAACGTTTTTTTCATTTTGTATCCTCCTAATGGCGGATGAACCCGCCGATTTATTTACGATTCCAATCCCCAGCGTTTGATCACTGATTTTTCAATACGCTGGAATAACAATTGATCCACAATCGCCCCGATGACACCGATGATGATCATTACGGCGATCACGAGGCTCATGTCACCGAAATCCGAGGCGTAGCGGAGCGTGTAACCGAGTCCCGGTCCCGTACTAAGGAGTTCCCCGGCCATCAGTGCCCGCCACGCGAATGCCCATGCGAGGCGTGATCCCGTTACCACGTATGGGATCGATGCGGGGAAGATGACCCGGATGAATAGGTCCAATCCTCTTGAACCCATCGTCTGGGCAGCTTTCAAATAAAGGGGAGAGACGTTTTTGATCCCCATCCGGATGTTCAGGGCCATGACGAACGTTCCCCCGAGGATGACGACGAAAATGACGGCTTTTTCATTGAGTCCGAACCACATAATCGCCAGTGGAAGCCAGACGATGCTAGGCACACTCTGGAAGGCGAGCAACAAAGATCCGAGCGTATCGTCGGCCGTTTTTGATTTTGCCAGAAGCACGCCGATGCTCGTTCCAATGATCAACGAAATCCCTAATCCGATGAATAAACGTTTAAAGCTTGCAATAAGGTCTATGATCAAGGTTCGATCGGATATTCCTGTAAATAAGGCATCGAATACGGAAGTAGGGGAAGGGAGGACAATCTCTGTCCATAATCCAAACCGCGACCCCGATTCCCAAAGGCCGATGATCAGGGCGAAGAAGATGATGCGTTTAAGAGCGGTGTTCATAAGCCAATTCCTCACTTATCACTTTGTCGATTTCCTTCTTTAAAAAACTCATGATATGTTCTTCGATTTTCACCATTTCTTCCTTATGAGCATCCCGGGGACGGGGGATATCCACCTTGATATCCGCCAAGACCGTTCCGGGACGGGTCCCCATGACGATGATCCGATCTGAAAGCTTAATAGATTCCGAGATACTGTGGGTGACGAAGAGAACGGTCTTCTTCGTTTCCATCCAGATCGTTTCAAGCTGGTGGTGAAGCCTTGAGCGCGTCTGTTCATCGAGTGCCCCGAATGGTTCATCCATCAGAAGGATTTCAGGGTTCATGGAGAGAGCACGTGCAATCGCCACCCGCTGCTGCATGCCTCCTGACAACTCATGGGGGTAATGATCCTGGTAGTTTCCGAGCTGGACCATATGTAGGTACTTGGCGGCCTGCTGCCTTGCCTCTTTTTTGGACATGTCTTTTTTCAGGGGAAAGGTCACGTTTTCCATGACATTCAGCCAAGGAAACAGTGCAGCTTGCTGAAACACCATCCCGCGGTCTTTTCCCGGTTTCTTGATCGGATGTCCGTCTACCAGGACTTCTCCTGTTGTCGATTCCGTCAATCCTGCCACAATCGAAAGAAGAGTGGACTTACCGCAACCGGATGGCCCCAGGATCGATATGAATTCCCCCTGATTGATTTGAAGATTAATATCTTTTAAGACATCTGTGGGCTTTCCTACCTTATCTGGATATTGTTTATTTAGATGGTTGATTTCGATAAACATATCATCACCCTTATCTTATAATTCTTATTAGTTTAGTCGGAATATAAATAACATAATTATAGTATATTGGGGAAGGTTGTCAAGGTTTCCTTTATTTTGGGGGAAGGGGAAGTAAAGAGTGCTTGTCAAGAATGTCTAGTGATTTGTAAATAAAATGAAAAATTATACAAAAAGCGAAATATCTAACGGTTGCTTTCGTCTAATATATAAAAGGAAAAAAAAGCGGGGGAATGAGATGTCCAACAATAGGATAGTAGCAGAATGGTTTACATTATACAGTGATTCAATTTATACGTTTTTAGTATATCGGATGAGCTCAATGGATGTAGAAGACCTGGTTCAGGAAGTGTTCATACGGGCGCTTAATTCGTATGAATCATTCGAGGGCAAGGCAAATCCGAAAACCTGGTTGTATTCAATAGCGAGAAATCTTGCGGTTGATGAACAAAGGAAACGTCGCAAACAGAAGTTATCCAGCAACCCTTTATCACCTCAAATTCTAGAAGCAGCTTCTTTAGAAACACCGGAATCCCAGCTGTTCGTCGTTGAGGAGACCAAGGAACTCCTTGGTCATATCCATAAACTCAAACCGAATTACAGAGACGTTTTGATATTAAAAGGAATGAATGAATTCGATGTAAAAGAAACCGCAGCCATTTTGGGGTGGTCAGAAAACAAAGTACGAATCACCTTTCACCGCGCATGTAAAAAGTTACAAACCATAATGGGAGGATATAGAGATGAAGAATCATGATGACTACACTTTTCAAAATAAGTTTCCCAAGATGAAGTTAAACGATGAAGCAAAGGACAGAATTCATACAAGTATACTTCATCACGTAACGCCTACCCGCCAAAAAAGGAGCTGGAAAGAAGGGAAGTTTATAGGGTTGGTTACAACTGTAATGGGGCTGATTTTATTTTCTGTGCTAACAGCGTATATTCTTTTTGAAACAGAAAAAGGAAAAACTGAGCAGTTGCTTGCAGATGCCGGGGAGAAAGTAGATGCTGTTTATGGCGAGATGGAAAAACATTTGGAAACAGCCGGTCCAAAGGCCTTATTGAAAGAGGTGAACCCTAAGGCACTGAAAGCCGCAGAGGCTTCAATGGGTGAAATTAATGCAGATTCTTCAATCAGTAAAGAGGAAAAGGCAAAAAAGCTGAACAAAAAGATGATCACTCTACAGGAATATAACCAAATGGTACCATTTGTGAATGATTTACAAAAGAACATCACACTTCTAAACAAAGAAATATATGAAGGGAAGTTCCAAGAGGGCGTTCAGGAAGAAATAGCAGGACTAAAGAATGAATTAGATATAGCTAATAAAAAATTTGATAGCCTTGAAAGTGCTAATCTAAAGAGTTTTTTCTCTGAAAGGTATTCACCCCAACTAGCAGCGATTGAAGAGTCGATTAATCAATTACAGGACATGAGTAGTCAAATTGAAGAATTAAGCACAATAGCTAAAGAGCAGTCAATGAATAAAGATGAATTTGATAAACAAATAGAGGGAGTGCTGCAACAACTGGATCGTTTACCTAACGAACAAACGGCAATTGAAATGGAAAATCGATTAAAACAGGCACAAACGGAATATAATGAAATCCAACAAAAGAAGCAAGAAGAAATTAGACAGGAAGAGATTAAAAAAGAAGAGGAACGAAAAGAAGCTGAAAATAATAAAGCTGCAGATTCTCCAAAAGAAGATCAGGATGGTGAATATCCTATGGAGTTTACCGAGACAACACCTCAGGGAATTACAATTAAATATAGCAGGGACTTTAAAGGAAATGAAACCTTACTCCATTATGATGAATTAGCTAAAAAATATGGCGGGAGATATTATTTCATACCAAACTCAGATGGTGGGGTTATTTTCAAAAATGGTCAACAAATAGCAGGAGTTTCAATCTCAACTAGTGCACTTCTTGAATATAAGGATCTCTTTATCGAATTGTGTACTTATAACAGTAAAAATACAAAAGCTGAGTTTTCTGAAATCGTCAATACTGTAATCCAAACCGGGGAACCATACAAAGTGGGAAATGATCAGGGTGGATCAGAACTTCGGTTGAAAAATGGAGTGTTGCTTTATGATTCATGGTAATAGTTAAAGATGAAAGAGACTAAATAATAAGCACTTAATAATGGCAGGACCAAAAAGACGAATTGTTTTTCTGAGGCCGATGAAGAACTTTATGATTTTTATGTACAAATAAGCAGCTTGGTTTGAACGTTTTTTGGTCAAACCAAGTTGCTTTTTCATGAAAAAATAAGCACTACCAGATGCCCCCACGAACGATGCGAATTCCCCTTGATGGATTTCAAGATTACTATCTTTTAAGACATTGGAGACTTCAATACCTAATTAGATAATTAATCTTTATCTACATATCATCAATCCTTCTCATAATTCATATTGTTTTAGTCCAGATCTGTGTCACACTCTTACACTATATTGTGGAAGGCTGTAGAATTTCCTTTTATTTTGTAGGAAAAGATAGCAAAAAGAAAGGTATGTCAACCCAATGAATGAATTTGTAAATAAAATGAAAAAATATCCAAATAAATGAAATATTTGGGGGTTCAGAATCGTCTAATGTATATAAAGAAAAAAACGGGGGGATGGGATGAATAGGATATTTACGTATTGGTTTCATCAAAACAGTGAAATGATCTATCTGCTTCTCGTCCCATCAAGTGGCATAGAGAATGTATTAAGAGAATAAAGTTTGAATCATGTATTTTCTGGCACGTGAAAGTTTTAATTGATGACAGGAGGAAAAATAAATGAAGAAATTAAACAACGAAAATCATTCACCAACTGTGGAGAAGAGTATTTGGAAAAGGGGTAAACGGGGTAGTTTTGTTGCAGCTATACTTGGTATTTTCATATTCTCATTGCTTACAGTTTATATTATTTCAGAAACAGGGAAAGAACGGGAGCATGAACGATATGTTCAGGCAGAGGAGAACATTCAAACGGTTTATAAAGAGATGGGAGAAAATCTGCAGAATACAGCAGAAGGCGAACTATTGAAACCTATAGAAGATTCCAAGGTGAAGTCGGCTCAATCGTCTTTGGAGAAGGTGGATACTGTCTCTGAAAAAGAAAAGAAAAAATTAACCTCAATGATGAAGGAAATCAAAATTTATAATGACACAGTCCCTGAGGCAAATAAGCTCCAGACTACTATTGATGACTTGAATAAAATCCTTTCTCAGGACACTTTTGATGAAAAGTTAGAAGAAAAATTATCTCTGCTGAAAAGGGAAATCTCCAACAAATTGAAGGAATTTGATCAACTGCAAAATGCTACACTAAAAGCATTCATAAGTAAACAATATACTGCCCAAATAAATAACCTCGAAAAAGAATTCAAGAACTATATAGGTGTTCAGGAGGAAGTTCAAGCTCTTAAAAAAATGGCATCAGAACAATCCGTCGGGACGCAGGAATTTGAACAAAAGGCCAAGGAAGTAATGAGTCAGGTTAATCAATTATCAAATAAACAGATGGCGGTGATGATGGAAGACGAAATCAACAAGGCGAAAGCTGAGTTTCAGCAGCTTATGGCAGAGGCAGCAGAGAAAAAGCGCAGGGAAGAAGAGATGTTAGCCCAAAAACAAAGAGAAGAACAAGCTTCGAAACCTAAAGAAGTAAACTCAAGCGGCACAGTATCTGAAGAAAAGGAAGAGCCCCAATCAGAGACCGGCAATCCTGAAGATGAGCTATATCCGTTGGAATTCACGATGACTGGTTCAGATGGGTTTACATTCAAAATGAGCCGTGATTTTAATAAGTATAAAGCTGGTAAAGGGTATGATGACATTGCCCGCAAATACGGGGCCCGTTTTTACTATACCCCAAGCTCGGATATGTCCTATGTCATCATCGGCAGAAAGTTCATCGCGACCGTTTCCCTTGTGTCTGGTGTGGATGTTGAGTATAAAGATCTCTTTATTGATCTGATGACCTTTAAGTCTAAGAAGTACACAAGGGAACAATTTGCTGCCATTGTCGACAAAGTTATAGAGAGTGGCGAACCTTATAAAGTGGAGGAAGGGTCTGGAGGAGAAATATTAAGTGTGGAAAATGGATGGTTGCGTTATGATGTTTGGTGATATCGGGTAGTTATCCTTTAAATACTCGTTGCTATTAACGTGAAAGAGAGGCATCCTGTTGGGGATGCCTCTTTATTATGTATTGCCCTTTCCCTATCAATCTATCCTCAAAAATACCTACGAGTACCCATTCCCTTTACACAGACTACACCACACCTAGTAAAAAACCAGGAAAAATTCACGATTTTGTTTACTAAAATGTTTACTATAATAGCGCTTTCACGTTATACTGTTTTTAAAGATTTTGAAAAGTCTTCATTCAGCTTAGGTGAATGAATGAAAAAAGAGTGATCAATGGAGAGGAGTTACAACTATGTTATTCACAATCATTTCCTTCTTGTTTTTCACGATTCTTGTTGCGTTGATTTCGTATTGGAAAACAAGGGACGAGGATCTGGGCACGCAGGAGGGGTATTTCCTTGCAGGGCGCAGTCTTACCGGCTGGGTGATCGGGGGATCCCTGATGCTGACGAATTTATCGACGGAGCAGCTTATCGGATTAAATGCCCAGGGGTACTCGGATAATATGTCGGTGATGGGCTGGGAAGTCGGGTCGTCGATTGCCCTTGTACTTGTCGCGTTTTATTTGCTTCCCCGTTATTTAAAAGGAGGCATCACGACGATACCTGATTTTCTGGAAGAACGATTTGATTCAAGCACAAAGCAGATCGTGACGATTCTCTTTCTGTTTGGATATGTCTTTAACTTATTACCACCTATCCTTTATTCAGGGGCGGTGGCGCTGAGCGGTATCTTCAATGTTCCTGAAATGCTTGGGGTGGACCGGACGACGGCACTGTGGATCACCGTATGGTCGATTGGGATCATCGGTTCCCTGTATGCCATCTTCGGTGGATTGAAAGCGGTTGCCGTCTCGGATACGATAAACGGAGTCGGATTATTGATCGGGGGATTGATGATTCCGGTCATAGGTTTATTCGTTCTCGGGGATGGTTCCCTGTTCAGCGGATTCCACACGATTATGGAGAACACACCTGAGAAATTGAATGCGATCGGGAAACCGGAAGATCCGGTGCCTTTCAGTACGATGTTTACGGGGATGCTCCTCGTCAACCTCTTCTATTGGGGAACGGCTCAGCATATCATGCAGCGTGCCCTTGCGGCGAAGAATCTGAAGGAAGGTCAGAAAGGGGTGCTGATTGCAGCCGCTTTGAAGCTGGTCGGACCATTTTTCTTAATTCTGCCTGGTATCATCGCGTTCAATATGTTCGGTGAAAACCTGGAACCGACGGATGCCTATCCGCGGTTGGTGAATGAGATTCTGCCGACACCTCTTGTCGGATTCTTTGCCGCTGTGTTGTTCGGGGCGATCCTTTCATCCTTCAATTCAGCATTGAACTCTTCGGTGACACTTTTTACACTGAACATTTATAAGCCGTACGTCAAACCTGGTGCGTCGGACAAGCAGCTAGTTAAAAACGGGAAGTATTTCGGCGTGTTGCTGGCGGTATTTGCGATGATCCTGGCACCGCTCATTGAGAAGGCACCACAAGGATTCTTCCAGTATCTCCAGATTGTAAACGGTTTCTATAATGTACCGATCTTCACCATCATCATCGTCGGGTACATGACCAAGCGGGTACCGGCGATTGCAGCGAAGATCTCGCTCTTTGTTTTCATTACGTTGTATGCGATTACACAATTATTCTGGGATACGGGCCTTCACTTCCTGCATATTTTAGGAATCCTGTTTGTCCTTTGTTCTGCACTGATGCTTCTGATCGGTAAATTCAAACCGAGAAGCACGGATTACAGATTGGAAGAGTCACATAAGGTCGATATGACTCCTTGGAAAATCGTGTATCCAATTGGTATCGCTTGTACGATTGCCATGATCATCATCTATATGGTTTTCTCTCCGCTAGGAATAGGAGCTTAGAATCTATCAAAGACAGTCAGGTGTTGGCCTGACTGTCTTCGTTTATATTTGCCGGGAAGGATTAGTAAAACTTTTACTAAAATTTTATTGAAATTTCATCCTTGTTGTTTTATCATAAAGTTGAAAGCGGTTTCTATATTTTCTGTCACCGCGAAATGCACGAGGGAAATTGAAAGATGGGTATAAAACGTAGGAGGAATCAGCATGCATGTTCAGCAACTTTTTAATAGTTTTAAAGAGATATTCAACTGTGGAGCGGACCGTGTTTTCTTTGCCCCTGGACGAATCAATTTGATTGGGGAGCACACGGATTATAATGGCGGGCATGTGTTTCCATGTGCCATCACGTTCGGTACCTATGCCGTGGCGAAGAGACGGGAAGACCGGTTGGTGCGACTGTATTCATTGAATTTTAAACAAACAGGGGTCATGGAATTTGACCTCGACGGGTTGGATTATGATCCAGGGCATGACTGGGCGAATTATCCGAAAGGGATGATCCGGTATTTGAAGGAAGCGGGACATTCCATCGAAAGCGGGATGGACGTCCAGTTCTACGGCAATATTCCCAATGGGGCCGGGTTGTCTTCGTCAGCATCCATAGAACTGGTGACAGGGGTCATGCTTCAAGGATTATTCAATCTTTCCATCGACCGGATCGATCTCGTCAAGACCGGACAAAAGGTGGAAAACGAGTTCATCGGCGTGAACAGCGGGATCATGGATCAGTTTGCCATCGGGATGGGAAAAAGGGGTGCCGGCATTTTACTGGATACGAATTCACTCCGATATGAATACGCGCCGCTGGATTTGGAACATCACAGCATTATCATCATGAACTCCAATAAACGCCGGGAGCTTGCGGGATCTAAGTACAATGAGAGACGAACGGAATGTGAGTCAGCTCTTCAAAGTCTGCAGTCGGTGACGGATATCGGATCCCTTGGAGAACTGACAGAGGAAGAATTCGAGCTCCATAAGGACGTCATCACAGATCCCATCAAACAGAAACGTGCCAAGCACGCGGTTTATGAAAATCGCCGCACGCTTCAGGCTCTTCGCTATTTACAAAATGATCAGCTTCAGAAGTTCGGGGATTTGATGAATCAATCCCATATCTCACTGCGGGACGATTATGAAGTGACGGGGAAGGAACTGGATGCCCTTGTTGAAGCCGCATGGAATCAGCCTGGCGTCGTCGGGGCGAGGATGACCGGAGCAGGCTTCGGCGGATGCGCGATTGCCATCGTGGAACGCGAGCAGGTGGAAGGCTTTATTGAAAATGTATCCAGGAAGTATGAAGAAGCGGTCGGATATGAGGCGACCTTTTATGTAGCGGATATCGGAAATGGTGCAACAGAATTAGATAAAGAGGTGATCGTATGAACGTGTTAGTATTGGGCGGTGCAGGATATGTCGGATCTCATGCCGTGTATCAGCTTGTCGAACAGGGATACAGAACCATCGTAGTCGACAGCTTGGAAACAGGACACAGAGACGCGGTTCATCAGGACGCTGTTTTCTATCAGGGAGATATCAGGGATAAGGATTTCCTGAAATCTGTATTTCAAAAAGAAAAAATTGACGGAGTCATCCATTTCGCCGCGAATTCCCTGGTCGGCGAATCGATGGAAAATCCACTCAAGTATTTCGATAACAATGTGTACGGTACTCAGGTAACCCTTGAGGTGATGAATGAATTCGATGTGAAGCATATCGTGTTTTCATCAACGGCGGCAACGTACGGAGAGCCTGAGATGGTGCCGATCACCGAAAAGATGAAAACGGAACCGACGAACGCTTATGGTGAAACGAAGCTTGCCATGGAGAAAATGATGAGATGGTGCGATGAGGCTTATGGGATCAAGTTTGTGTCCCTCCGCTATTTCAATGTGGCGGGAGCGCGCGGTGTGATTGGAGAGGATCATACCCCGGAGACCCATCTGATTCCGATCATCCTGCAGGTGGCCCTTGGTCAACGTGACCATATTACGATCTTTGGAGAAGACTATGACACGCCTGACGGAACGTGTATCCGGGACTATATCCACGTGGATGACCTGATTGAAGCGCATATCCTGGCCCTTGATTATCTGAAGCGTACAGGGGAAAGCAATATCTTCAACCTGGGAAGCAGCCAGGGCTTTTCGGTGAAAGAAATGATTCATGCTGCAAGGGAAGTGACCGGGCATCCGATTCCTGAGAAAATCGGACAACGAAGAGCGGGAGATCCAAGCAAACTGATCGCTTCTTCAGAAAAAGCGAAAGAAGTTCTGGGCTGGGAGCCGTCCCGAACCTCGGTTAAAACCATGATCGGGGATGCCTGG
Organism: Rossellomorea sp. YZS02; assembly: GCF_033963925.1. NCBI lineage: Bacteria > Bacillati > Bacillota > Bacilli > Caryophanales > Bacillaceae > Rossellomorea > Rossellomorea sp. YZS02. The sequence goes on from NZ_JAXBLY010000005.1 coordinate 27,800, forward strand.
AAGTGGCACGAAACCCATCCGAATGGATACGACGACAGAAAGGGAGAGTGACGGAGGATGAGCATTTTCTTGACTGTGAACACATTGATTGAAAAAGCTATAACGGCGGGATTGATCGGGAAAGAAGATGAAGTCTATGCCCGTAACCGGATTCTCGCCCTTTTAAAATTGGAGACGTACAAGGCGGAAAAGACAGATTCATCCGATGGATCAGAGATACCTGATCTGCTCGAAACGATGACGGCTTATGCAGTTGACCACGCCATCATCGAGGATTTGTTCGATGAAAAAGAAATGTTTTCGGCAAGAGTGATGGACGTTCTCGTGGCGCGTCCATCCGACATCAATTCAAGGTTTGCTGGCCATTACAAAGAAGAACCCAGACAGGCAACGGATTACTTTTACAAGCTGAGTCAGGACAGCAACTACATCCAGACAAAACGGATCAGTCAAAACATCAGCTATCAGGTGGATTCGGACTACGGGGAACTGGATATTACCATCAATCTATCGAAGCCCGAGAAAGATCCGAAGCAAATTGCCCTTGAAAAAACCATGCCGAAAAAGGATCAGACGTATCCACAGTGCTTGCTTTGTGTGGAAAATGAAGGCTATGAGGGGCGGATCGGTCATCCTGCGAGGGCCAATCACCGGATGATCCGCCTGAATCTTGCAGGGGAACCCTGGATGCTTCAGTATTCACCTTATGTGTATTACAACGAACATTGCATTGTCTTATCGGAGACCCATCGTCCGATGGAAATCAATCGTGCCGGATTCGAGCGGCTGCTTCATTTTGTCCATCAGTTCCCTCATTATTTTGCCGGCTCGAATGCAGACCTTCCGATTGTGGGTGGATCGATTCTTTCACATGACCACTATCAGGGAGGGCATTACGAATTTGCCATGGAAAGGGCGGAGATCGAGTACACATTCTCGATGAATCGTCATCCTGAAGTGGAGGCCGGAATCGTCAAGTGGCCGATGTCCGTGGTCCGTTTAAACAGTGGTAGCATGGGAGAATTGCTTTCTGCTGCGGAAGAGGTTTTAACAAGTTGGAAAGAGTACAGTGACCCCGAGGCAGAGGTACTTGCCCTTACAGGGGACACTCCTCATAACACGATCACCCCCATCGCCCGTATGCGAGACGGGAAGTATGAGATGGACCTTGTCCTGAGGAACAATCGTACGGATGAAAAGCATCCCATGGGAATCTTTCACCCCCATGAAGATGTTCATCATATCAAGAAAGAAAACATCGGCTTGATTGAAGTGATGGGCCTTGCCGTCCTGCCAGCCCGCTTGAAAGGGGAGCTTCGGGAAGTGGAAAGCGCCCTTTTAGGTGAAAGTCATGATGTGGCAGATTATCATCTTCCGTGGGTGAAAGAGCTGCAGGACCGTTATCAGGACGTAACCTCTGATAATGTGTCAGCTATTGTGAAAGAAGAGCTCGGAAAGAAATTCTCTCGAGTCCTGGAAGATGCCGGGGTATTCAAAAGGGACGTGAGAGGACAGCAGGCATTCAAGAGATTTGTTGAAGGCTTTTGATCTGAATCAATATTGAAATAGAAATAAGAAACCAGGGAAAGAGCGGGTTTCTTATTTTCTCTATACTAAACTAAAGCGGGGGATCATTATGTTTTTAGGTGTCGATTATTATCCGGAACATTGGGATATCGGTTTGATAGATGAAGATCTTGCAAGAATGATAGATATGGGTGTCAACATGGTCAGGATCGGTGAGTTTGCCTGGCACTTGATGGAGAAGGATGAAGGTCAATTCGATTTTTCCTTTTTTGATCATGTCATCGAAAAAGTCAAAGCGAACGGAATGAAAGTGATGTTCGGGACACCGACGGCAACATTTCCAGCGTGGCTTGCAGGCAGTCATCCCGATATTCTGAATGAAGATATCAATGGCCAGAAGAAATCATTCGGCGGGAGAAGGCAGTACTGCTTTAACTCTGAAACGTATCAGAACTATTCGATGCGCATCGCTGAAAAGTTGATCACTCATTACCGTGACGAAGAAGCCATCGTTTCATGGCAGATCGATAACGAATTGGGGCATGAAGATAGTGACATGTGTTACTGCGGGAGCTGCCTGTGTGGATTCCAGGAGTTCCTACAGGAGAAATATGATTCCATTGACGAGCTGAATGAGCGTTGGGGAACGATTTTCTGGGGGCAGACGTATAACGGATTCTCTGAAATCCCGGTCCCTAAACAAACGATAACGGTCCATAATCCGGCGATGATGCTTGATTGGTCCCGTTTCCGCTCCACTTCGTTGAGTCAATTTGCTCTGAAGCATGTGGAACAGGCGAAGCGGTTGAAAGGGGATCATCAAACCGTGACGACGAATCTGCCTGGGGGGCTATTCGGAAAATGGTTTGATACAAATGAATTTTCCCGGGATCTCGATTTTGTTTCCTATGATAATTACCCTGTATGGGGAGGTCTGAAGGAACCGATTTCCCCCGCTCACCTGTCCATGACCCTTGATCTGATCAGAGGGCTGAAGAAACAGAATTTCTGGATTGTGGAAGAATTAATGGGGGCTCAGGGACATGATGTCATCGGATATTTACCACGGCCGAATCAGGCGAAGGTATGGGCGTGGCATGCGTTTGCCCACGGCTGCTCCAATATGCTGTTCTTCCGCTGGCGTGGGATGAACAGAGGAGCCGAACAATACTGCCTTGGAATCCTTGACAGCAACAACCGTACGACCCGGAAGTTCAATGAAGTAAAGCAATTTTTCAATGAAGTGAAAGAATATGAGAAGCTATTTGATTCTCCTGTAAAAGCGGATGTGGCTCTGTTATATGATTTTGATAATATCTGGTCATGGCGGATTCAGCAGCAGAATCCGAGCATCGACTTTACAGAAGAAGTTCTTCGTCTGTATGAACCGTTCCATAAGCAAAATACAGCGATCGACGTGTTGAAGTATGATCAGGATTTTTCAGGGTATAAGGTCGTGCTGGTACCTGTGCCACAGCTGATCGATCCTGAGTTGACTGAAAGGCTCGAGGAATTCACCAAGAACGGCGGGACGGTCATCGTGTCGTATCGTGCAGGAGTGAAGGATAAAGACAATAATCTCGTGTTCGGTGCGATGATTCCAGGAGGATTGTCCCCGCTGCTCGGCATTGAAGTGGAGGAATCCGAATCGCTTCATGAAGGGCAGTCTGTACCGGTCGTCTCCACGGTTTCAGATCGTGTGACGACGGCTGAGTACTGGCGTGATCTGGTGAACCCAACGACGGCGGATTCCCTTTATCGATACGATGACGCATTCTACAATGAATATGCCTGTGTGACAGAGAATACATTCGGATCGGGAAAAGCGTATTACATCGGAGCGGGAATCGGGCAGGGTGTCGTGGAAGAAATTGCGGCCAAAGCTGCTGGTGAGGCAGGTATCGAAACGATCGAAACCAATCCGGGAGTAGAGGTTGTCTCAAGAACCGTCGAAGGGAAGACATATAGGGTCATCATCAATCATAACGGGTATGAAGAAACGTTTGGTGAAGTGACATTACAGCCGTATGACTGCGTGATAGCGGAAGTGTAATAAGCAATTGAACGGAGAAAAGGAGGTGGATGTACATGAATGTGATCAAAAAACCTTTTGGTCAATACGAAGGACATGGGGTGGACTCGTACACGCTGCAGAATGATTCTGGAATGGAAGTAATGTTCATTACGTATGGAGGGGCCATTACGAACATGCTTGCCCCGGATCGTAAAGGGAAGTTTGAGAATGTCGTTCTGGGGTTCGATACGCTTGAACAATACGTTGAACATGAACACTATTACGGTGCGCTGATCGGAAGGGTCGCCGGGAGAATCGGAGGGGCCGGTTACTCTTCACATGGGAAGCGTGTAGAACTGACGGCAAATGAAAACGGCAATCATCTTCATGGCGGAGATAAAGGATTCAACAGAGTCATCTGGACAGTCGGGAACGTGGCGGTTGAAAAGGATGAGGTGAGTGTCTACCTCTCTTATCTGAGCCCTGACGGAGAAGAGGGATACCGAGGAAACATCAAAGTGGACGTGACGTATACGCTGACGAATGCAAATGAATTCACCATCGCATACCGGGCAGTCCCTGACCATGATACCCCCATCAATATGACGAGCCACAGCTACTTCAATTTGAGCGGCGATTACAAAGAGGACATCCTGTCTCACACATTGCAGATGAATGCGGATGAGATCCTTGATCTTGCCGGTGATCTTGTACCGACCGGAAAGTTGATTCCTGTAGAGGGGACTCCCTTTGATTTTCATGACGGAAAAACGATACTTGCCGGAATGCAGTCCGGTCTTGAGGAAGGGTATGACCATGCCTTTGTTTTAAATAAAAAAGACAGGGGAATCTCCCTCTGGGATGAAAAAAGCGGCAGAGCAATATCGGTGGAAACCGATCAGCAATCGGTCGTCCTGTATACGGGTAATCATCTCACCGATGATGTGTTGACCGGTGGCGTCCGTGGCCGGAGCCATCTTGGCCTTTGCCTTGAGACGCAAGGATTTCCCGATGCCGTAAATCATCCTCATTTTCCTTCGGTCACTGTTAAAAAAGGGGATGTGTACAGTGCTTCCACTACCTTTCGATTTCATGTCATAAACAGCGATGAAAATCAGCATTGATCGTCAGGTTTTCAGACAACGGTGGAATTTGCCACACCTTTCAGATGAGGGTGTGGCTTTTATGTTGGGCTGATTTCCCACTTGCAAAGGAAAATAGTCGTTTTTAACCATACCAAAAAGGGTAACCCTATAGTAAATACCAATATTTTCTTTAAACAATAGGAGGGACCCATATTGATCAGCCAAACAAGAGACATAGTACAGAAATCATTGAATGCATTACTCGAAGACCAGTCATTTTTACCGGAAGTGAAAGGTGAAACAAGGAAGAAAGCGTTTACTTCATTGACGTCGATTCTATCGACGCCGAATCATGTACATAAATCGTATTTGAGGATTCCGCTTGAGGACGAGAAGGTCGTCCGGATCCCGGCGTTCCGAGTGCAGCATAATAATGCCCTTGGACCATATAAGGGAGGTATCAGATTCCATGAGTCGGTGAATGAGGAAGAGGTCGTGAATCTGGCGTCGTTGATGACGTTGAAGAATGCTCTCCATGACGTTCCGTTCGGAGGAGGGAAAGGAGGGATCATCCTGAATCCCCGGGAGTATTCCGAGAAGGAGCTTCATTTGATCTCAAGGAAATATGTTCAGTACTTCAGTGATATCCTCGGACCCGACAAGGATATCCCTGCCCCTGATATGGGGTCGGGGGAACGGGAGATGGACTGGATGATGGCTGAGTACAAGAGCATTCGCCCCGGAATGCCCTATAGAGGGAGCTTTACAGGGAAAAGCATCGTAAATGGAGGTTCCCTCGGACGGCGGGAAGCGACGGGGAAGGGAGTGTTCTTTACATTCCGATACCTTGTCCATGATTTCCTGAGAGAGCAAAAGAGTCTCCTGACCAAGACGGATAACATCTTTGCGAAAACGGCCCTTGATTATGAAGACCGGCCCTTGACGGTTGCCGTCCAGGGATTCGGGAACGTCGGATCTGTCGCAGCACTTGAAGCCCACCAGTCCACTCACCTGCAGAACAAAGTGGTGGCGGTGAGTGACCGGAATGTGACGCTCTACAATTCAGATGGCCTCGATATCCCGGCTCTGGTCGAGTTCACGATGAAGAATAAAGGAGACCTGCCGACTGAAGAAGGGCAGTTGAAGGAAATAGATGTGACGGCTGAGATCCGTGAGCGAGACGAAGTCCTTTATCTTGACGTCGATGTCCTCATTCTTGCAGCCCTTGAGGATCAGGTCCACAAAGATAATGTACGGAAGGTGAAAGCAAGGGTCATCGTCGAAGGAGCGAATGCGCCAATCACTACAGAAGCGGATTCGTATTTAAGTGAGAAGGGTGTCATCATCATCCCGGACATCCTCGCCAATGCCGGCGGGGTCATCGTCTCCTACTTCGAATGGCTGCAGGGCAGGGAAACCCAGTTCTACACAGAGGACGAAGTATTCAACCTCCTCTACGACAAGATGAAATCCACCCTCGACACCGTCCTGCCACTCTTCTTCGGAGACCCATTCCCACTCCGACAGAACTGCTACATCCACTCCGTCATGAAACTCTCGACGGTGTTATATCGACAAGGGAAACTGTATTAACATTTGAGGGACGGACCTTTATTCCTAGGAGCAGGTACTAGGAATCGAGGTCCGTCCCTCTCATCTTTGAATCTATTACGGAGAGATGTTATAGTTGAGTTTAGAATGGGTTTGAACGAAACACTGGTTTGGTCAGGGGGTTATGAATCAGGATGTCTATTGATCGAAGGGCGTTGATTGTGGAGGCGGCGACGAAGTCTTTTTCGCTGTTTGGGTATAAGGCGACGACGATGGATCAGGTAGCGAAGCTTGCGAATGTCGGGAAAGGAACGATTTACACGTTCTTTAAGAATAAGGATGAGCTGTTTGAGGAGATTGTGTATAGCATGGTAAGGGAAATGAAATCATCAGCAGACCTTGCCCTCGATCCCGATAATAGCTTTTATGAAAATGTTCACCGGGCATTGATTACGCTTCTAGAGTACCGGACAGACCATCAATTGATGCTGAAGCTGATCGAAGAAGAGAAACAAATCGGCACTCGGGCAGTGGAGGAAATGCTACACCATATCGAGAATGAATTGCTGTCTTATATCAAAAGTAAGATTGATCGGGCTATGGAGAGTGGGCAGATCAAGACTTGTGACACGGAAGTCATTTCATTTATTTTGTTGAAGGTATACATTTCACTGGTTTCGGATTGGGAACGGAATCACCCGCCCCTATCGTCTGAGAAAATCGCCACAATCATGGAGGATTATTTACTGAATGGGTTATCCACGTAAATGGTCCTTTCTTTTTTGAATCCTATGACCAAATGGTGAAGATAGTCATATATTCGAAAGGGTTGATAAAATGAAAGGATTGCATTCACTCAAGGGAGAATTTCGTAATATCTTTACGAATAAGACCCTGTTGATTGCCGTCTTAGCCGTATTATTTATTCCTGTGTTATACAGTGGAACATTCTTATGGGCATTCTGGGATCCGTACGGACAGGTGGATCAGCTCCCTGTTGCGGTCGTCAACAATGATAAGGGTGCCGAGTTTAACGGCGAAGAACTGACAATAGGAAAAGACTTTGTAGAAGACCTGAAAGAGAACGACACATTTGATTGGAGGTTCGTAGACGAAGAGAAAGCCGATAAGGGTCTTGAAAGCCGGGACTATTATTTAAAAATTGAAATACCAGAAGACTTCTCTGAGCATGCCACGACCCTCGAGGATGTTCATCCTGAAAAACTGGAATTGATTTATACGGCCAATCAAGGATCAAACTATCTTTCTTCTAAAATAGGAGACTCTGCGATTGAAAAGATCAAGGAAGAGGTATCGGGTGCGGTTACGAAAACTTATGCCGAATCGATGTTTGACCAGATCAAGGAGGTCGGGGATGGACTGACTGAAGCGAGTGACGGCGCCGGAGAGCTGAATGATAAGCTCGGAGATGCCACATCGGGTTCCGGTGACCTTCATGACGGGATCCACACAGCTCATGAAGGAGCGAATAAATTGTCGGACGGACTTGGAGATGCCCAAGCCGGTGCGAATAAGCTCGACGATGGTGTCGGCTCCGTTGCAGCGGGTGCTGATAAGCTTGAAAATGGCGTCCATTCAGCCCGGAGCGGAGCGGGCGCACTGAAAGAGAATATCGGAAAAGCTCAAAACGGCGCAAAAGATTTGAACAGCGGAATCAACAGCGTGAACAACGGGGCTCAAACGTTAAATGAAAGGCTTAAGGAACTCGCCGGGAAGTCCACTTCCTTTTCATCAGAAGTCGATACGGCGTATGCGGGCTCCAAAAGGGTATCGGAAGGACTCCAATCCTTTGATGCGGCCCTCACCGACATGGCAGAAGGGAATCAAAAGCTCCTGACCGGGGCGAAGGATTCACTGGCAGGTGCGAAAGGGCTTGCGGGCGGCCTCCAGAAATCATTGGACGGATTGAATGAAATGAATGGTAGTTTGCCTGACCTTGCAACGGGGTCAGATCAGGTTGCTTCTCAAGCTCAAGCTTTATCCGGTAAGGCAGCTAAAATCAGCCATGATGTGAACGGTGCGGATACCGGTTCAACTGAGGTCAGTCAAGGGCTCAAAGAAGCAGCCGCCAATGTCGATACCTTGATTGAACAGGAACAAGACCCCGCACAAAAGGAAAAGTTGAAAGAATTGAAAGCATCCCTTAATGGGTTGTCTAATAAAAGCCAGGACGTAACCGATAAAGTATCTCAAGTATCAGGTACCGCTTCTGAATTCGGCACACAATCAGAAGAATTGTCCGCCCAGGCGCAAAACCTGTCAGTCAAACAGGCGGGATTAACCAATGGGTTTGATGAAATCACCAAAAGTCAGGCGGAATTGGCCGGAGGGGCAAATTCCCTATTGGATGGCCAGGACCTTCTAGTTGGCGGCCTTTCCCAGGTGGAGGAAAAGGTTTCAGACGCTCAACATGGGATCGACCGATTGGTTGACGGAAGCAATAAGCTGACGACAGGACTTGGAAAACTCGCCGGCGGAACAGACGCCCTCCAAGAAGGGTCTGCGAAACTAGCCAAGGGCTCCTCGGATCTCGCTGATGGAACCAGCCTCTTATCTTCAGGCTCCGATCAGCTTGTCAACGGTCTCGGCGGCCTGTATGCAGGTTCAGGAAAACTGTACAACGGACTTGGCGATCTCTCAAAAGGATCGAATGATCTGTCGGAAGGACTGGGAATGTTCTCAAACAAATTCAAGGATCTCATGAGTGGACTGGGAGAGCTCCGGAACGGATCTGTGGATTTATCATCCGGTCTCGGAGAACTGTCAGACGGGTCAACCGATCTGACAGATGGATTGAATAAACTGACGGATGGATCATCCGAGCTGAAGGATAAGCTTGCGGATGGTGCCAAGGATGCGAATGACGTCAACGCAAATGACGACATCTATGACATGTTCGCAAAACCTGTCACCCTGACCGACAAGCCGATTCATGATGTACCGAACTATGGAACGGGCTTTACTCCGTACTTCCTGTCACTCAGTCTCTTTGTCGGAGCACTCGTGATTTCGATCATCTTCCCGATGAGGGAACCGGCTGTCACACCAAGAAGCGGATTCGGATGGTTCATCGGGAAATTCGGCGTTCTCCTGTTTGCAGGGGTATTTCAGGCGCTGTTGGCCGATTCTATTCTTTTATGGGGACTCGGCCTTGAAGTGACGAGTATCCCGCTCTTTATCATGATGAGCATCCTGGCAAGCTGGACGTTCTTATCGATTGTCCAATTCCTGGTGACATCCCTTGATAATCCAGGACGATTCATCGGGATTCTCATCTTGATTTTACAATTGACAAGTAGTGCAGGAACGTATCCAATCGAACTGGTGCCTGAATTCCTGCAGCACTTCTCTAACTTCTTACCGATGACGTATACGATCAATGCATTCAGGGCCATCATCTCCACAGGTGATGTTGCGTTCATGTGGCATAATGTGATGTTTACCCTCATCTTCTTATTCGTTGCCATGGGAGGAACCATCCTTTATCTCACATTCAGATACCGTATCCTTCGCAGGAAGCACTATCGGGAAATAGAAGCATAATGGAAAACCGGAGACAGAGATCTCCGGTTTTTTTTCGTCAAAGGGTGTCTGATCCTCTGCTGAATCCCTATATAAAGGGTGAAAGGAGGTGAGGCACATGGCAACAGCGGATTTGAAATCGACGAGGATTCGTTTGGCTTTCAGTGATGGCCTGGACGAGAAGGGGAAACCTAAGTTTGCGTACAAATCTTATAGCTACATCAATCCCCTTGCAACGGCGGATGACATGAACAGTGCAGCGTTATCAATCGCAAGTCTTTCATCCAAAGTGCTTTCCAACGTGGAGAAGCTTCAAAGCTTCGACATCAATGAGTAATCGAGGTAAGGAATCATATCGGAAAGGAGGTATAGAGTATGGCAAAAGTATTGGAACTGGAGTTTAAAACCGAAGTGGGGAAGACCGCGAAGCTATCCATCAATGAGCCCATCGAGCCGATTGACACATTGGCGGTTAAGGCTGCGATGGACAACCTGATCGCGACCGATGTGTTCGGAGGTTCGACTGGTGCGTTTGTAAGTGTGGAAGGAGCGCGCGTAGTGGAGCGGAATGTGACGGATTATGATGTGATGTAAAATGAAAGCGCCCGGGAAGTCAGACATACTGACATTCCGGGCGTTTTTTGCATTTCCTCCATTCTACGAAACCACTAAAATCTCTCATTCTACCAATGTATGATCGTCCCCGCTTTTTTATCAGGTAAAAAAAATAAAAATTTTACTAAAATTAACTTGACTGATATCTGAATATTTACTAAAATCATACATAAGATGTAAACGCTTTCTTATTAAGCGGTTTTTACGGGAGACGATTACAGCTCTTTTAATCTATGAAAAACAAGGGGGAACAAGGGGTATGAAGAAGATTTTCGTTTTAATGGGTATCATTGCTACGTTGATCATTGCCGGATGCAGTTCAGGAAGCAGTGGTTCCGAAAGCAAGGACGGGAAAGTGACGCTCACTGCCTGGGCATGGAATGTGAATGTCGGTGCTCTGAATGATGCCGTCAAGGAATATCAAAAAGAACACCCGAACGTGAAACTGAAGGTAGAGGATATCGGACGACTGGATGTATATGACAAGCTATCCACCGGTCTTGCAGCCGGCGGTGTCGGTCTGCCGGATATCGTACTGGTGGAAGACGATCGTATTCATGGTTATGTGGAAGCATTTCCTGAAGGATTCCTGAATCTGTCGGACAAAGGATTCTCTGATCATGAAGATCAATTCCCATCTTTCAAAAATGATCTCGCGCAAGTCGAAGGGAAATACTACGCCATGCCATTCGATGCCGGTCCTGGCGGAATGTTCTATCGCCGCAGCCTGTTCGAAAAAGCAGGAGTGAAGGCTGAAGACATCAACACATGGGATGATTTCCTCGAAGCTGGGAAGAAAATCAAAGAGGCAACCGGTTCATACGCGATGCCGCTTGATATGTTCAAGGATGACCCGACTTTCCGGATGATGCTGAATCAGCAGGGTGTCTTCTACTATGACGAAGAAGGCAACATCGACCTGACAAATCCAAAAGCCGTGAAGGCCATGGAAATCCAGAAGAAATTTGCCGATGCGGATTTAATTAAAAATGTGGACGGCTGGAATGGAGTCGTTTCTTCAACAGTCGACGGCTCTGTTGCGACGATCCCGTTCGGTGCCTGGTACTACGGAACGATTGTCGATCAGGCAAAGGATACAAGCGGAGACTGGGGCGTATTCTTACTTCCTGCGGTTGAAGAAGGCGGCAACCGTGCGTCCAACCTTGGAGGTTCAAGCTGGATGATTCCTGCAGCAAGTAAAAACGCCGATGCAGCGTACGATTTCCTGGAGTATTTCTCAACAGACAAAGATACGCAAATCATGGCGATGGAAGACTACGGACTGTTCCCATCCCTGAATACGACGTATGAATCAGACGTATTTAACGGAGAAGTGGAATTCTTCGGAGGACAAAACATTTGGAAACTGTTCGCGGATGAAATGAAGGACGTCCCGACCGCTTACTATACGAAAGACTATTCCCTTGCTTTGGATGAAGCCATCAAAGCACAGGCGGATACATTCAACGGCACGAAAGTAGAAAAGGCTCTTGAAGAAGCGGCAAAACGCTTAAGTGACCGGACGAAACGTGATATCAACAAGTAAGAAATAAGAAAAGAGAGGGTTAGAGCCAAGGGGTTCTTGTGGTCTAATTCTCTCTTTTTCTATCAACAACTGGGTGGCTTCACGGCTTCCTACCGGAAAGAAGGTTGATGTATGAAAACGAAATCATATATTCCATATTTATTCATCGCACCCGCTGTCATTCTGTTCAGTGTGTTCATGCTCTATCCGATTATCTCTTCTTTTATCCTCAGCTTCCAGACAGGGCAGGGAGCGGCGCTGACGTTTGTGGGACTTGATAATTATAAGCGTTTGCTGTCAGATGAGATCTTTCATACGGCATTGAAAAACACCTTTATCCTGCTCGTCATCCAAGTGCCGATCATGGTGCTGTTAGCGCTCGTATTGGCTTCATTATTAAATTCAGCTTTACTCCGGATGAAGGGCTTCTTCCGAGTCACCTTCTTCCTGCCGGCTGTCACGTCCCTTGTGGCCTACTCCATAATTTTCTCCATCATGCTGATGAACGATGGTGTCGTTAATCAGCTATTGACCTCACTGGGCTTCAAGGCGATACCGTGGCTGAACGATCCGTTCTGGGCAAAGGCCTCCCTGATCATCGCCATGACATGGCGGTGGGTCGGATACAATATGGTCATCTATTTAGCAGGATTGCAGAATATCCCCGAAGAGCTTTACGAGGCGGCCAGTATGGACGGTGCTTCCCGCATTCGCCAATTCTTCTTCATCACCATCCCTCAGTTGAAACCGGTGATTCTCTTTACGGTCGTCCTGTCCACGATCGGGACGCTGCAATTATTCGATGAACCGTTCGTGCTCACAAAGGGTGGACCAAGTGATGCGACACTCACGATCGGTATGTACTTATATCAAACAGGATTCCGTTACTTCGACTTCGGTTACGCTTCAACGATCGCATATGTCATCGTGATTCTAATCGGGATCATGACGTTTATCCAATTCAAAATTACGGGTGATCAAGAATGAGACAATCAAAATCAGGTAGAAAAATCGTTCTGTATATCGTATTAGCTCTTGGTGCGCTTGTATCGTTATTTCCTTTCTACTGGGCTGCGATCGGCGCGACGAATGAAAGTGGGAAGATGTTCTCAAAGCCGCCGGTCCTTGCACCTGGTGAAAAGCTGGTGGAAAATGTTCAAAATCTAAACGAAGCGATCGGCATCGGACGCGTCATGTTCAATTCCTTGTTCATTGCCATCGTTTACACGGTCTTGAGCCTGCTAATCTGTTCCATGGCGGCCTATGCGTTTGCTAAATTCCGTTTCAAAGGCCGTAATATCATTTTCGGCGTCTTCTTGCTGTCGATGATGGTGCCTTATCACGCAACCATCATTCCTTTATTCAAAATGATGGCAGGCTTCGGATGGCTGAACACATATAAAGCCGTCATCCTTCCCAACCTCGCCTATCCGTTTGCGATTTTCCTGATGAGGCAGAATATGCTCGCATTCCCGACTTCACTGATCGAAGCGGCAAGGATCGACGGCTCGGGTGAATGGAAGATTTTCTTCAAGATTGTCATGCCGTCCATGAAGCCGGCACTCGCTGCGACAGCGATTTTCTTGTTCCTGTATCAGTGGAACAGTTTCCTATGGCCGCTCATCGCCCTGTCATCGACGGACATGTACACATTCCCGGTTGCCCTTTCCAGTTTATTCGGCCTTTCCCGAATCGACTATGGTCAGGTCATGGCAGGAGTCACCATCGCAACGATTCCGATCATCATCTTCTTCCTGGCTCTTCAACGCCAGTTCATTTCGGGCATGCTTGGCAGTGCCGTTAAATAAATAAGGAGGGACTCAAATGCCGATATTCATCAACGAAGAACATAAACAATTTCATCTGCAGGGGAGAAACACGAGCTACATCTTTTCTGTTTTGAAAAATGGTCAGCCCGGTCAGCTGTATTTCGGGAAAAAAGTGAGGCATCGGGATGATTTCTCCCATCTCATCCAGCTCCCGGCTGAGCCTCTCGGGAATGCATCGTTTCCCTATGAAGGAGATCCATTTTTTTCACTGGAGTTTTTAAAACAGGAGTATCCTAGCTTTGGAACCAGTGATTACCGTGAGCCGGCCTTCGTCCTGAAGCATGAAAGTGGCAGCAGGACGTCCCATTTTACTTATAAAGGATACCGGTTGGAAAAAGGGAAGCCGGCGCTCGCCGGTTTGCCTTCCACATATGTAGAGGATGAAGTGGAAGCGGAGACATTGACGATCACTCTGGAGGACCAGTCTGCCAGGCTTGAAATGGATATTCTCTACACGGTCTATCATGAACGGGATGCGATTGTGAGGAGCGTCCGGCTTCGCAATCTGGGGAATGAACCGGTGGTGATTGAGCGCTTGCTCAGCGCCTCTCTTGATCTTCCTCATGCAGAATTTGATTTCCTTCATCTCCATGGAGCGTGGATCCGGGAACGTCACGTATCATGTCAGCCCCTCAGAAAAGGGCTGCAGTCCATTGACAGTAAAAAGGGTGTCTCAAGCTCGAATCACAATCTGTTTTTCGCGTTGAAATCCCCTCATGCTTCTGAGAGTCAGGGGGAAGTGTACGGATTCAGCCTCGTGTACAGCGGGAATTTTTACGGCGGGGTCGAAGTGGATGCTTATGATACTTCCCGTGCTCTTCTCGGGATCAATCCGTTTGGATTTGATTGGACGGTAGAGGGAGGACGTTCCTTTCAGACCCCTGAAGCGGTAATGGTGTATTCCGATTCCGGATTGAACGGGATGAGCCAGACGTTCCATGAGTTATACCGTTCCCGATTGGCCAGGGGGGAGTGGCGGGACAAGGAGCGCCCGGTGCTCATCAATAACTGGGAAGCGACCTACTTTGATTTTAATGAAGAAAAGATCCTCGACATCTGTGATGCCGCAGCTGAGCTGGGAATTGAACTGTTCGCCCTCGATGACGGCTGGTTCGGAAAGCGGAACGATGATACGACTTCCCTTGGAGACTGGACTCCTGATAAGAAGAAACTGCCTAATGGGATAAAGGGGTTAAGTGAAGCCATCGTTAAAGAGAAGGGGATGCAGTTCGGTCTCTGGGTGGAGCCTGAAATGGTGTCGAAGGAAAGTGACCTGTACAGGGATCATCCTGATTGGGTCCTGGGTGTGAGTGATCGTAGTTTATCACATGGACGTAATCAGTTCATTCTTGATTTGGCGAACGAACAAGTGGTGGATCACTTGTATGACACCTTGGAGAACTTATTTTCTTCAGCCCCGATTTCGTACGTGAAATGGGACATGAACCGGAACATGACGGAAATCGGATCATCATCGGTTCCGGCACGTCACCAGGGTGAAGTGGCCCATCGCTATGTGCTGGGACTTTACAGGCTCCTGGACAAACTGACCAACAGGTTTCCACACATCCTGTTCGAATCTTGTGCAAGCGGCGGGAACCGGTTTGATCCGGGGATGATCTACTATATGCCGCAAACGTGGACGAGTGACAACACGGATGCGGTGGAGCGATTGAAGATTCAATGGGGTACGTCCCTTGTTTATCCGATTTCATCCATGGGTGCCCACGTCTCAAGTGGGCTTAATCACCAAACCTTAAGAGAGACACCTCTTGACACCCGTTTTCATGTGGCGATGTTCGGTGCCTTCGGATATGAACTCGATGCCACCACCTTTACGGCAGAAGAAAAGGAAACCGTGAAAGAACAAGTTCATTTTATAAAAGAGAATAGACGACTGCTTCAGTTCGGAACCTTTTACCGTCTCCTAAGTCCGTTCAACGGAAATGATACCTCCTGGATGGTGGTGGACCGGGAATTGGAAGAAGCCATCGTGGCTTTTTACCGGACGCTCGCACAACCAAACCCCGGCTTGATTCGTGTCCGGTTACAGGGACTGGACCCAGACGCCTTATATAAAATAGAACACAATGGAGAGAAAATGTACGGAGACGAACTGATGAACATCGGACTGCTGCTCCCGCCATTCTTCAGCGGCACCGCCATAACGGAACATACCAGGCTCAAAGGAGACTACCAATCTCACATCTGGAAGCTCCGCAAAGTGAAATAAGAGGGACGGACCTCAACGATTTATGGGGAAGTATGTGTGTGGCGCCCGTTTCTCCGTTATAATGGAAATAGCAATGTATGAAAAGAAGGAGGAAGTGGGATGGCCACTTTAAGGGATATAGCAGAAAAGGCAGGTGTTTCCCTGGCTACTGTTTCAAGAGTACTAAACTACGATACGACACTCTCCGTTGCGGAAGAAACGAAGAAGCGAGTGTTCCAGGTTGCGCAGGATATGAATTATAAAACGCTGCGTAATCGAAAGGACCCCGGTCAGATCAAGGATCGAATGCTCTTCGGTTTGATCTACTGGTATTCCGATCAGCAGGAAATGGCAGATCCTTACTATATGGCGGTCCGGACCGGAGTGGAACGGGAATGTCAGGAGCGGAATATTGATCTGGTGAAGTTGTATAAACATGCCGATGGAATCGATCCCGCGAAGCTCGAAGGATTGGACGGCATCATAGCTGTAGGGAAATACAGCCAATCGGAAATCGATCTGTTCGAAAGGGCTGCCCGTCAACTCGTCCTCGTGGATTACGCTCCGTCGGATGATTATGATTGCGTCGTCGTCGATTTCAGAAAAGCGATGGCAGAAGTGCTCGATCACCTCATCAGCCTCGGCCATGAGCATATCGGATATATCGGGGGACATGAGTATGTGGTGGAGGATGAACCGATCCGTGATGAGCGGGAAGTATCGTTTTACGAATATCTTGCCCTCCGTAATCTATACGACGAAGAGCAGATCTGGACGGATGGACATTTCACCGCCGAGGATGGTTACCGCTTGATGGGAGAGGCATTAAAAGCCGAGAGAGTGCCCACGGCCTTCTTTGTGGCTTCGGATTCCATGGCGATCGGGGCGATCCGTGCGCTTCACGAAAAAGGGATCAAGATTCCTGAAGACATCTCCATCATCGGATTCAATGATATTGCGACTTCCAAGTTCCTGCAGCCTTCCTTGACGACCGTGAAAGTGTACACAGAGTTCATGGGGGAATCGGCCGTGGAGTTATTGCTGGATCAGATCCAGTCAAAACGTGAACTGGCGAAGAAAGTCGTCGTACCTGCTCATCTGGTGAAGCGGGAGAGCTGTACGAAAAAAGAGTAGCCTGGGCTACTCTTTTTTCGTTGAACTAACTATAAACTTTCTGCCTGCTCCAACACCTTCGCGCCGTTCATCATCCCATAATGCATTCCATCGATGACATCGACTTTAATCCCATAGGGTGCAGCTTTCTCCATGATTTTAGCAGATAGATAGCGGACTTGAGGTCCGATGAGGATCACGTCCAATTGGTCTAAATGATTACTTAAGTCAGCTTCCGATGTCGCATTGATTGTAGCTTCGAAGCCTTTCTCTTCAGCTGCTTTCCTCATTTTCTGGACGAGCATACTCGTCGACATGCCTGCTGAACAGACCAGCATGATATTCATATGAAGCACTCCTTACCTGTTTTGATGGATTTCGATGATTTCCTGAGCCAGTTCTTTGACGGTGATGGCGTTCATGAGATGATCCTGTGCGTGAATCAGTAGAATGGTAGGGTTCTCTCCGTCACCGCTCGCTTCTTTTTGCAGTAATTGAGTTTGATAGTGATGGGCCTGATGGACCTCTTTCTCTGCCTCGGCCATTTTGTCCCCTGCCAGGTCAAATTGGTTTTTCTTAGCGGCTTGCAGCGCTTCCATGGCGGAAGAGCGGGCATTGCCGGCATGCAGGATGATATGAAATGAGATTTCTTCCAGCGTTAACGTCATGCGATTTTATCACTCGTTTCATTGGTTTTCTTTAATTGAGCACGTTCAGATGCAAGAAGGAATGGGATATACATGAGTGTTGCGATGGTCAGATTCACAAGTTGAAGTGCAATTCCCGTCCAGGATCCCCCTGTCACCAGGTATCCACTGATGATCGGTGGTGTCGTCCACGGAACGATCGCCACGGTTTTTGGTACGATCCCCAGGCTTAAAGCCAGATATGACGTAACCGTCAGGACAACGGGCGCCAGTAAAAATGGAATGAACATCAGCGGGTTCAACACGATCGGTAATCCAAAGATGACCGGCTCGTTAATGTTGAAAATTCCAGGTGCGGCTGACAGTTTTCCGACGGTACGGTAATGTTTCGTTTTCACCACAAGGAAGATGGCGATGATCAGGGCAATGGTCGTACCGGATCCACCCATGTACACATACGCATCGAAGAAAGGTTTGGTGACGATGTACGGAACGTCGAATGCGCTCGTGCCGGCTGCAAACAGCTGCTGATTTTTTTCGATTAAAGGCAGGTAGATCGGCTCGATGATCGGACCTAAAATGTTCGTACCGTGTAACCCGAAGAACCATAAGAAATGATTTAAGAAAGCAACGACGATGGCTGATGGCAGTGAGTTCGATACCGCCTGTAATGGTTCCTGGATCAGCGTGAACACAATTTCAAAAAGGCTTTTTTCTGCAAAAGAAGTTAAGAGGGCTTGAATAAGACCAACAAGAATCAGGATGATCGTGGCTGGGATTAGCGCTTTAAATGATTTCATGACACCTTCCGGAACCCCGTCCGGCATACTGATCGTGAACTTCGAACGAATCAACACTTTGAACAATTCCGTGACAAGGAGGGATGTGATGACGGCGACGAATATTCCTTGAGCTCCGGTCCAGGCGTAGGAGATTCCCCAATCCTCTGTAACCGGCGTGAGGATGATCAGGGAAGCGATCGACACTAACGCCGCCGACAACCCGTCGATATCATAGGATTTCGCTAAGTGATAACTGATGGATGCGGCGACAAGCAATCCAAGAATCGCGAAGGATCCGTTCCACATATTCCCGCCGACGGATTTCCAGCTTTCACCGAATACAGACACCATGAAGTTCTGAAAGGCGTCAATCGGCAGGTTATTCAATAACACGGCCAGGGACCCGACGATAATCAATGGCATGATCGAAACGAAGCCATCACGGATGGCGACCAGATGCCTTTGTGAGCCGATCCGCCCTGCAACAGGCATAAACTTACTTTCCATAAACCCCATTACTTTACTCATTTTTCTTTCCCCCATTTGCTAGATTAATTGAATTGCGGCAGAAACTCTTTGTGAGCTTCCAATAATTCATCGACCAGCTGTCTTGCTACCCCTTCGTTCTGTACTAACGGATTCATCACCATGGCCTGATAGACATGAGTGTACTCCCCGGACCTTGCAGCCCGGATGACCAGCTCCTCGAACGCTTTCATCTGCTGGATGATTCCTTTGACAGATGGAGGGAGCGGTCCGACCGTCAGCGGTTGAGGTCCGTCTCTCGTAATGACGGCGTTCACTTCGATGACGGCGTCGTATGGAAGGTCCGGGATGGATCCGTTGTTCTGTGTGTTGATGGTCTGAATATCCCCCTTGTTGGTGTAGATGCTTTCCATCAGGCTGCAGGCAGCATCACTGTAGTAGGCACCTCCCCGATTTTCCAGTTCTTTTGGTTTTTCGTTCAACTCTACTTTCTTATATTGTATGAAAAGTTCTTTTTCAACTTTTCGAACAACCTCTGCCCGTGTACCATTTTCTTCGAAGGCTTGAAGATCCTTTTCCAATACAGCATCCCTTTGGAAGTAATATTGGTGATAAGGATTCGGGAGCATGCCCAGTGCCTGTAAAAATTCCTTCGACCATCCCAGTGAGACGATATTAGCCGGTGAGTAGTCAGCTTCTTGATGAATCAACTTATCGAGAATTAGGCTTGTCATATCCTCCCCCTTAACCCAAACCCTCTTACCAAACACAAAATGATTCATCCCTACAAATTCGATTTGTACGTCATCTGCTGCACAATTCATCATCTCGGCCACACTGTTCTTCATGTTGAAGGGGATATTGCAAACCCCGATGACCTTCTTATGAGGACTGTACTTCAGCAGAGCTTCCGTGACGATTCCCGCCGGGTTGGTAAAATTGATGAGCCATGCGTCAGGACAAATCGTATGGATGTCATGACAAATGTCCATCAGGACGGGTATGGTACGGAGGGCCTTGAAAATCCCGCCTGCCCCGTTGGTCTCCTGCCCGATGACCCCGTGACTTAATGGGATCCGTTCGTCCTTTTCCCTGGCGGAGAGACCACCGACCCTAATTTGTGTTGTGACGTAGTCGGCACCCATCAGGGCTTCCTTCCGATCGAGAGTCCACTCCAACTCAATGGGGGCACCGGCTTTCTTGATCATGCGACGAGCAAATTGCCCAACAATTTCAAGCTTTTCTTTTCCTGCTTCGATATCTACCAGCGTAATCGTCGACACGGGAAAATAACGGTGCCTCTTGATGAACCCTTCGATGATCTCAGGTGTATAGCTTGATCCGCCTCCGATAATGACTACCTTTAATGACATTCTGTCGAACTCCTTTCACCGTGAAAGCGGTTTCTGTTTTTAATAATGTATCATACAAATTTTTGCTCGTCTATATATTGTAATAACAAATTATAAAAATATGTCTCTTTTAAATTTATTTGTAATAATGAATTTGTTTTATGATAAGATGAAGTATGGATAGAGAAATGAACGTGAATGTGTTATAACAAATGTAGGAAGAAAGTGGAAGGGAGAAACAAGATGAAAGACACACAAGAACCAAAGGCCCTGCATTCACATGTGAAGGAAAAGATCATTGAAATGATTAAAAATAAAGAGTACGAGCCGAATAGTAAACTGCCGACGGAAGCGGAGTTTTGTGACACGTTCAACGTCAGCCGCACGACGATCCGGACGGCCCTTCAGCAGCTGACCCTTGAAGGCTATGTCTATCGGGAACAGGGAAGGGGTACCTTTGTGGCTGAAGAGAAAGTCAGTCAGATCCTTTCCTCTACGATCGACAATTATACGGAACAACTGCGATTACAGGGGAAAAAGCCGAAGATTAAGGTTCTCAGCCTAAACGTGATCCCGGCAGAATCCGCAGTGGAAAAGGCATTGGAACTGAAGAATGGGGACCCGGTCAATCGTTTGGAGAGGGTTCGTTATTCTGACGGTTTACCTCTGCAGTATGAGGTTGCATACCTGCCTTGGTACAAAACACCGGGTCTCGACAAAGATGAATGTGAGAAATCCCTATACAAACTGCTGGAAACGCAGTTTGAATTGAATATCAAAAAAACCGTAGAATCCATCGAGTTATTTTTAGCTGACGAACGGGTGTCCGAGAAGCTTGAAGTGCCAGAGGGGACACCGTGCTTCATGATCGAAACCACGGCCTTTCTTGAGGATGGTTCGGTCATCGAGTTTTCCAAAGCAGTCTTTAGAGGGGATAAAGCCAGTTTTCTTGTAGAACGAACCTATTAGAGAAAAGGGGATGGGGGAATATGAGAAAGGTGATCATCAACGCCGATGATTTTGGTTTATGCCGGGGGGTGAATCACGGCATATTGGACAGTCACCGTTTTGGCGTCGTCAACTCCACGACGATGCTCGTCAACATGCCGGGAACAGAGCATGCCGTGGAACTCGCGCGGCTTCATCCGGAACTGCAGATCGGCATTCACTTGTCGTTGACATGTGGAAGACCAGTTTCAGGAAGCGTTCCGTCGCTAGTGGATGAGAAAGGGTATTTCCGATATACGAGCCGGATTTTCGAAGAGAAAGAAATCAATGTGGATGAGGTTGAATGGGAATGGGAGACGCAGGTTGATCGGTTTTTATCCTTCGGTCTGCCTCTTTCCCATATTGACAGTCACCATCATGTACATAGCTTCCGCCCCTTGATCCCAGTGGTGAAAAGGCTTTCGGAACGGTATGGGGTGCCGGTCCGAAATGTGTTAGAAGAGGATGTAGAAGGAATGAACTTATTGACCGATCGGTTTTCCATGGATTTTTACGGGGGAGGGGTGTCGGTGGCAGGATTGAAAAGGATTTTGGTGAACAGGCGGGAGGGGGAGACCCTCGAGGTGATGTGTCATCCTGCTTATGTCGATTCCTTTTTAAAAGAGAATTCTTCTTACTGTGAGGAGCGGTTAAGGGAGTTGGACGTGTTAACCGATTTGGATTTGTTATAACAAATATGAAGAGGCATGGGAAACCAGTATATTGGTTCCCCATGCCTCTTTTATCATGTGAAAATTAAATGTAGAGCTCAATCGTATTTGATTCCTCACCGAGCAAAGCCTCAAGCTTCAGACGTTTCAATTTTACCCCGCCTTGACGATAACGGTTGGTCAACGGTTCAAATGGTATTTCCTCTCCGTTCACCACAACCCGTTTTGTGTCGGAACCCCCAAGGTGATAGACGAACGTAACAGGACGGTTCATGATCTGGAATTCCATTCTCAAACCGTCGAGGTTGTCCGGAAGCACCGGGTCGATGATCAGATATCCGCCTTCCTGGCGAATGCCCAGGCAGTTTGAAATAAGCTGATTCATATAAATTCCCGGCCCGCTGGAGTAGATTCTCCATCCGCCTTTCACAGGCACGCTGCCATTACGAAGTTCGTTAAAGCGTTCCTGTGCTTCGTAGCGGGTATTGAATTTGCCGTCGGAGCTGCTGAAGTAGGCATTGCTTTGTCTTCTCTCCGCATTCGGCACGACGTCTTTCAGGCCGATCGGATTGATGATTTGCAATCCATTCCACACTTCATCGGTTTTCCCAAGCTTCGCCATCGCTTCCACATAGCGGATGTGGGCATGGACGTATTGAAGCCCGATTTCACGGCCGAAGTTCGATGCCTGCTCGGCCCGTTTGAAGTGGGTGCTTACCCCGCCTTCGTACTTGGCGGGACGGTTCATCAAGCGTACTCCATCCGGACAATACAGATGCTCCTTCACCAGCTGGTAATGGGCGTCTGCCTGTTCTGGTGTGAATAGCTCGGAAATGATGCTCCGGTTCATCGGCAGCAGTCGGTAATGAATACCGGTCTTTGTATCGGTTGGATGAACCATGAACTCAAGGCTCCCCGGCTCCTCCATATACACAAATCCAGGAATGACGTCATCCTTCAGGATATACGTATTGAAATCCTTTTGTATGCCTTGAGCGAGTGCACTGATTTCCTGTGCCTCCTGATCGAATGTACCCTCAAGCACCGTTCCAAGCTTCACAAGCACTTGATACGTAAGGGCGACGGTCCAGCTGCTTGCCATGTATTTCTTCAATTGAGCGTTGGCAGGCTGCAGGGTGTCATCCCAGTCGCCATCTCCATAAGAAGAGAGGAAGGTGTCATGGAGGAAGTTCTCCTTGATGTAGGAGATTTCCTTTTGTATATGATGAAGCAGCGTTTCTTTTTCTTCTGTAAAACCAAATCCATCCCGATCGGTATAAGGGATTCTCTCATGCAGGATAGCATGATCGTTCGTCGCGGCGATGTAATCACTGACGACTTTCAACGGCCAGACGATGATATCCCCATGGCTGTCGTCCTGTTGGAACTTGAAGTAGCGGTCAAACATGAACCATTGAGGCCAGTTGCCGTCATCTTCATATTGATGGGAGTAGACGGTTTTGATGATTTCTTTGACTGATTGATAGTTTTGGGTGGCCATGAAGTATTCTGTCGGACCCTGACAAACATCCCGGGTACCCCATGCCGCGCCGCCGTATTGTTCCAGTCCATGTGGGACGGAATAGTGGACGAGCATATTATGGGTGTACCACCAGGCGAGTGCGTTCACTTTTTCCAGTTCAGCAGGAACGTTCTCTCCTAAAGAGAGTTTGAATCCGTTCATGACCCTATGATAGTAAGCGCGATATGCTTCGATTTCCTCTGTCATGTCCCGCTCTTTCACCGGCAGCTCTTTCCCGTCAAGCAATCCTTGAATCGTCATCTTCCATTGAGACGTTTCACTCACATTCATCACGAGGAGGGAAGCGGAATCTTTTTCAACGTGTTGAGCGATGCTTTCTTCGTTCCCTGTTTCAATGGAGGCACCATCCACTTTCATCCGATAAGTTAATTCCGGGAAAACGTTGCTGCTCTCAGATTGTGGGTCGGCTGAGATCCTCAGCATAGTGTTTTCTTGCTCCACGTGATACCCGACTTCATATTCATTGTTGTTCATGGACACCTGATTGGTGACGAGGTAACGGTATTTCACGTTGTTTTTTGACTCAACATGAAGCTGTACTTCAGGAGAATCGACGACTGTGTAATTGCTGATGATGATCGTATCATCGGCTGTTTTGTAGTACCAGCGGGCATAGTTGAACCCGATCTCGAACATGGAAGGCATGGTGAGTAAACGATACGATCCATCGATTTCGATGTAAATCCGCTGGCCGGACGTTTTCATGATGTTCAGATGATTTCGTTGATTGGTCAACATTTTATTAAAGGACGTATTGCCGACCACGAGCTGTGAATTGAATAATCCATACATGAATGAAGTCGTCGTGATGGTGTCTTCTTTCAGTTGATGGTTATTCCCAGACATCAGAATATGTCCATGGGGTCTTTCCGTTATCAATTCTTTCTCTTTCAACACGACATGTTCATGGGTATCGGTGAAGAAGGAGAGCAGGGAATCACCTTCGCGTTCTTCATTATGCCTCGTTGGGAAATAGGCACCGACTTCTTCCTCTGTCATGGATAGGGAACGTAGTGGCTGTCCGATTTCTGGGTTGAACCGTACTGATTCCTGTGGTTCCTGAAATTCCGATTTGAAGTTTACGGCTTCTTCCCGGGCAGCTTTTATGTCTTCCTGGAATTCCAGTGAAGTGATGGCCGTTTCGTGATGTTCTTTGAACACCCCGTAGAACACAAAGTGCTGAGAACCGTTGAGTTCGACTTTTTCGGATTGAAGTGCCGTATAAGCAAACTCGTATTGATAGACTTCATTTGCAAGGGATTCTTCTTTTAAAGCCTGTGGTTCGTTGGTGTCTTTGTATGATAACCCGTAGAATTGAAAACCATCGGTGGAATAGCTCTTTGCCCTGCCGAGGGAGCCCTGTTGAATATACGGAAACCCGCTTGATTGCGGCTGGTTCTGCCGTGAACAAAGGACGTATCCCTTCTCTTCATCCTGAAACACCTTGTGATCGATGTACTGTGACATATACGCTTC
This sequence comes from Rossellomorea sp. YZS02, assembly GCF_033963925.1. Classification (NCBI taxonomy): domain Bacteria; kingdom Bacillati; phylum Bacillota; class Bacilli; order Caryophanales; family Bacillaceae; genus Rossellomorea; species Rossellomorea sp. YZS02. The sequence goes on from NZ_JAXBLY010000005.1 coordinate 52,758, forward strand.
GTTGGAACGGACGGCCCCCTTATCTGCAAGACCGAGATCCTGTCCGTAAAGGACGTCCACTTCAGCGTCAGACCCATCAAGCATCACATCCCAGAACCAGATGCCTTTACTTGTTAACGTAAATATGACTTCATATGAAATTGTCTCATGTGTTCCCGTCCATCTAACTTGGGATTCAGCGAATTGAACAGTGCTTGACGATTTCGCCCCGATCAAAGGGATGGAGTGGATACCGGCCGGCTCATGAACGCGAAGATACAGATTATTGAGTGAACCGTCGATCGGATTCGTCATGAGCTGGTTGATCATCGTCTGTTTATGTGTGACGGCGAAAAGGTCACCGCTTTTCAAAAAATCGAATACAAGCTCTCCGGATGTTAATTGAGTATGTGAATGCATCGTTTTCCCCTCGATTCTTTTATTTTTCCAATTTGAACGTGTGTTCCATGGTGTCCTTGCTGTTTCTTCCTATATAAACCGTAAACATTCCCGGGTCACTCTTAAACTGAAGGTCTGAGTGATGATATCTTAACTGATCTTCCGTTAACGTAAACGTGATATCTGTCGCTTCACCGGGCTTCAGGCTGATTTTCCTGAAATCCTTCAATTCCTTCACAGGGCGGATGACTTCACCGCTGTGATCGCGAATATAGAGCTGTACGACTTCCTCGCCAGCGACAGGACCGTCATTCAGAACAGTAATGGAAATGTCCAGTGGCTGTTCTTCGGTCATCGTTTCACAGGTCAATTTCAAGTCGGAATACGTAAACGTCGTGTAGCTCAAACCGTATCCGAATGGAAGCAGCGGCTCGTTCGGGATGTCCAGGTATTGTGACACATATCGTTCCTGGGCATCGGGTGCGCCTTGAGGTCTCCCGGTATTGAAGTGGTTATAATAAACGGGAACCTGCCCGACATGATAAGGGAAGGACATCGTTAACCGCCCGGAAGGATTCACGTCTCCGTACAATAAGTCGGCAACGGCGTGTCCGCCTTCTGTACCCGGATACCATGCTTCCAATACTGCGTCGGTTTCGTCCAATACTCCATGAAGGTCGAGTGGACGTCCATTAAAGAGGACCGCCACCATTGGCTTGTCCAGCGTTTTTAATTCCCTGATGAGTTGTAATTGAGCAGAAGGGAGCTGGATATTCGCCCTGCATCCGGCTTCACCGCTCATATCGGAATCTTCCCCTAAGGCCAATACGATGACATCCGCATTCTCGGCTGCTTTCACCGCTTCTTTTATTTGTGCGTCTGTGATCGTCTCAATGTCACACCCTTTGGCGACGGTCAAGGAGCCAATTTTTGAAAGGATTCCTTCTTTCACTGTAACGGCGTCATCCCTTGATCCAAGCCAGGACCACGGTCCCAATATGTCCCCGCTCTCCGCGAAAGGACCGATCAGCGCCACTTTTTGTTCCTTTTTAAGTGGGAGGACGTGATGTTCGTTTTTTAACAATACAGAGGATTTCCCTGCCAGTTCCCGTGCGGATTTTCGATGTGCTGCGCTCATGATCACTTCCGCTTCCAAATCTGCATTTGCGCCACGATACGGGTTCTCGAACAAGCCGAGCTTCTGTTTCAGTTGTAAAATCCGCAATACGGCTTCATCAATCAGGGACTCGTCCACCATCTGTTCTTCTACGAGTTCTTTTAAGTGATTCACATATGCGGTCGTCATCATCTCAATATCAAGACCGGCCGTGATCGCCTTATAAGCCGCTTTTTTTTCATTCTCCGCCACTCCATGGGGGATCATTTCCTTCACGGCTCCCCAATCGGAAATAAGGACTCCGTCAAAGCCCATTTCTTCCCGCAACATCTCTCGCATCAACCGTTTGTTTCCGGTTGCAGGAATCCCGAAGACCGTGTTAAAGGCAGTCATCACCATTTCACAGCCTTCATCTAGGGCCGCTTGATAGGCAGGAAGATAATTCTCCCGAAGCTCCCGTTCGGACATATCGACGGTATTGTAATCACGTCCGCCTTCTGGTGCCCCGTATGCGGCGAAATGCTTCACACACGCAGCCACCCGCTCTGTATCCGTCGTCAACTCTTTCCCTTGGAAACCGCGGACGAAAGCCCGTGCGAATTCACTATTGAGAAAAGGATCTTCCCCCGTCGATTCCATCACTCTTCCCCAGCGGGGGTCCCTCACAAGGTCGACCATCGGGGCAAACGTGACATGGACGCCGGAAACGGAAGCTTCCCTCGCTGCAATCTCCGCACTCTTTTCCGTCAGTTCGAGATCCCATGAACAGCCGATCGCCAGTGGGACCGGGAAGATCGTTTTAAAGCCGTGGACGATATCGGACATGAAGAGAAGGGGGATACCCAACCGGTTCTCTTCTAAGTGGGTGCGTTGAATATTGATGATTTCCTGTGCACCGGATGCCCCGAGGACCGATCCGCTGTTCTGGACGGTATCGCCGGACACCCCCATTTCTGCCATCGGTCCTGTAATCTGACCCTGCTCTTTTGCCCCTTTGAAAAAAGGCGTTGCCAACTGCATCAGCTGGGCGATCTTTTCATCTAACGTCATTTGTTCCAATAATGATTGCAGCTTGTTTCCGCTCATTGATAGGCCCCCTGTATTGAAATTTTTCATAAATGTGTATGAATTAGTGAAACGTTTCGAATATCAATTGAGTTGAATTATAAGCGCGTTCCCTTCAGCCGTCAACCCGGATTATGGTATCCAAAAACTACCTATGACCTCTATGTATCAGTGTTTTACTGGTTATGTAGAGGCTTGGGGCGAGCTTAATTCATTTTCAATTCAGTAATTTCTAAAAAAGTGTTGAAAGCGTATACACGTTTGATTATAATATAGTCATCGAAACGTTTCAATAACTTGAATGATTTTTCAGAATAACAATCAACGAAGTCTCATTCAATGACGCTTTACCATTTTTACAAGTTTTAAAACCAATGGAAATGGAGATGGGGAAACATGAGAAAGAAAATGTGGTCTTTACTGCTGATCGGTCTTCTGGCGTTGTCCACGATCCTTGCCGCTTGCGGAGGCAACGGTGAATCGAAGGATGGGAAGAAAGAAATCACCGTCTGGGCGATGGGTGAAGAAGGTAAGAAGTTAAAGGAAATGGCTTCGAAGTTTGAAGAAGAAAACAAAGATATCTCAGTGAAAATACAAGCGATCCCTTGGGGAAATGCACATGATAAATTACTGACGGCCGTCGCTTCCGGAAATGGTCCGGATGTCCTTCAATTAGGAACAACTTGGGTACCGGAATTCGCTGATGCAGGGGCGCTGCTCGACTTGACTCCTTACTTGGAAGATTATCCAGAATTCAAACCGGAAAATTACTTCGAAGGCTCCGTCACTTCTATGAAGTATGACGATAAAGTCATCGGGGTTCCATGGTATATCGATACACGCGTACTATACTATCGCACCGATCTATTGAAAGAAGTCGGCTACGACAAGGCACCTGCTACGTGGGATGAACTGAAGGATGCCGCAGGGAAACTGAATGACCGCGGGGATGATGTATATGGTCTTGATATCGACCGAAATGACCAGATCACTCCATTCATCTTTGCATGGCAGAATGGGTATGAGTTCGAAGGAAAAGATAAGATGAACTTTGATTCCCCTGAATTCAAAGAAGCAATACAGTATTACACAGACTACTTCAAAGAAGGAATCAGTCCTACAACAGAAGGGATCGATATCGTACAGGCGTTTAAAGACGGCATGAAGCCAATGTTCTTCAGTGGTCCGTGGATGATCAACATCATCAACGACCAAGCACCTGACCTAAAGGATAAATGGGCTGTAGCCGTCATGCCTAAGAAAGAAACGAACACTTCAAGCATGGGTGGATCGAATCTATCCGTCTTCCATAATTCTGAGAATGTGGACGAGTCCCTGAAATTCATTTCATATATGAATAAAGTGGACACGCAAATGGAATGGCTGGACGTATCGAATACACTTCCTTCACGTGTCGATGCATGGGAAGAGCCGAAGCTGAAAGAAGATCCGATGCTATCCGTTTTCGGTCAACAATTGGAAAATACGAAAGCATCACCGCAAATCAAAGAATTTGAAGTGATTGCACAAGAGTTCCTTTCTACCATTGAAAAGATCACGGTCGGTGGTGCCGATGTGGACAAAGAGCTTGAGAACTTCAACAAGAAAGCAAATGAAATCGTAGAATAGTAAGCAAGACCAATAAACAAAACCGACGCTTGCATAAAAATAAAATGGAGTTACAGGCGTACAGCCTGAACTCCATTTTTAGAATCATTTTGCGTACGTTTAGATAGGTGGGATATCATGAGCAATGGATGGAAAAACAGCATCAATAAAAATAAGCATCCCTATGTGTTTATTGCTCCTGCAGTGATCATTTTGACCGTTTTCAGTATTGTTCCTATTATCGTAGCGTTTTTGATCAGTTTCACAGACCTTGACCTAAAAGGTCTCGCCGACTGGTCGAATGTCAGCTTCATCGGCATGGACAATTATTCTGCCTTATTTTCTGACGAATTGTTCCATAAGTCGATCTTCAACACATTATTTTATGTCATCATCGGAGTGCCGCTTGTCATCATGTTCTCATTGGGTATCGCCCTACTGTTGAACTATGGGACAAGTAAGCTGTTTACGGTATTCCGGGGCGTATACTACATGCCTTCGATTACGAATATCATCGCCGTTGCCGTCATTTGGGGGTTCTTATACAATACGGAATACGGATTATTCAACTATATTTTATCACTGCTCGATGTCGAGAAGATTCCTTGGTTAGGAGAGCCAACGATCGCCAAGCTATCGTTGATTGTGTTAGCCGTATGGAAAGGGGTCGGGATCAATATGATCATCTTTCTCGCTGCCCTGCAGGGGATTCCGAAGTCTTATTATGAAGCGGCGGAAATGGATGGGGCGAACCGCTGGCAGGTACTGTGGAATGTCACGATCCCGTTACTTCGCTATGCCACTTTCTTCGTCACGGTCACGACACTGATCGGATGGCTGCAATTCTTCGAAGAACCATTTGTCATGACGAATGGAGGTCCTCTTGACGGAACGATCTCGATGGCACTCTTCATCTATCAAAAAGGGTTCCAGTTCAGTGAATTTGGCTATGCGGCAGCAGGATCATTCATCCTGTTCATCATCATCATTATCATCACGCTTCTTCAATTCAAGATGAGAAAATCTGATACAGAATATTAAGAACGAAACTATACAGTATCGGGGCTGAATATATGAAAACCAAAACAACGAAAACGAAGGTGGAAAAGCTCTTTATCATCCTGTTGCTTGCTCTCGGGGGCATCATCGTCTCCGTTCCTTTCATATGGATGATCTCAAGCTCATTCAAACCGGAAAGTGAAGTGCTCCAAATTCCGCCAAGCCTGATTCCGGAAAATCCGACACTGGAAAATTATGAGAATCTATTTGAAAGCATGAATTTCGGCGTCTATTTACGTAATACACTGATCATCGTGCTATTTTCCTTTGTCGGCCTATTCTTTAATGCCATGGCCGGGTATGGGTTTGCCAAGTATCAGTTTAAAGGCAGGGAGAAAATCTTCTATATCGTGCTCGCCACGATGATGATCCCGGCACAGGTTACGATGATCCCGGTCTATTTGATCCTGAATGAAATGGGACTGACGAATACCATGACGGGAATCGTGCTCCCGGGTCTCGCCGCTGCCTTCAGTATTTTCTTATTCAGGCAGTTCATGACGACGATCCCGACGGACCTGATCGAAGCAGCCAGGCTCGACGGGGCAGGGGAATTCTATATTTTCTTCCGCTTGATCGTGCCGATCGCAAAGCCGATCTTCGCCGTGCAGGGAATCCTGACGTTTATCGGAGCATGGAACAGCTTCTTATGGCCGTTGATCATTGCCAACGATGAAAGTCTCTACACATTGTCTGTCGGTCTTTCATTGCTGCAGGGGCAATATGCCAATAATTTCGGCCTGCAGATGGCCGGGGCAGCCTTCATGGTCGTACCGATCATCATCATCTTCTCCTTCTTCCAAAAATATATAGTGGAAGGATTTACGATGTCGGGCATTAAGTGAGTGATGTGTACCAGGTACAAATCAGGATGATTGTACCTGGTACATTTCTTTGATTAGTAGTTGAAAAACATGAGGTGAAACGATGGAAAAAGCATGGTGGCATAAATCCACAATTTATCAAATATATCCGAGAAGCTTCAATGATTCGAACGGGGACGGAATCGGGGATCTCGAAGGCATCATCGAAAAGCTCGATTATCTCCAGTTTCTCGGAATCGATATCATCTGGTTGAGCCCTGTCTATCAATCCCCAAACGATGACAATGGCTATGACATCAGCAACTATTATGACATCATGTCCGATTTCGGTACGATGGACGACATGGAGAGATTAATAGAGGAAGCGAAGAAGCGGGACATCCACATCATGATGGACCTCGTTATCAACCATACGTCAGATGAGCACCACTGGTTCAAGGAGTCGAGGAAATCAAAGGACAACCCTTATCGGGATTATTATATTTGGAGAGAGAGTGAGAGCGGTACCCCAAGTGATATCACCTCTGTATTCAGCGGATCCGCCTGGGAATGGGATGAAGAGACAGAGGAGTATTATTTTCACCTCTTTAGTAAAAAACAACCCGATCTCAATCTTCATAACCCGGAAGTCCGTGAGCATCTGTACAAGATGATGAATTTCTGGCTCGGTAAAGGAGTCAGTGGATTCCGCATGGATGTGATCGATCTGATCGGGAAGGAAGTCGATGAAAACGTACTGACCGACGGGCCAAAGCTTCATGATTATTTACAGGAAATGAATGAAAAGGTCCTCTCTCGATATCCGACGGTCACGGTGGGGGAAACCCCTTCCGCTACGACCGAAACCGCTCAGCTTTATACAGGGAAGGGACGGAATGAACTCGATATGGTGTTTACTTTTCAACATATGTCCCTGGACGAAAGAGCGGGCGAAGGGAAATGGGCGTTAAAGGAACTGGATTTCACAGAGTTGAAGAAGGTACTGAGTACGTGGCAGACATCCCTTTTTCAGAAAGGATGGAACAGTTTATACTGGAATAATCACGACCAGCCACGTATCGTTTCCAGATGGGGGAACGACCAGGAATACCGGGTCGAATCCGCCAAGATGCTCGCAACCGTCCTTCACATGATGCAGGGGACCCCTTTCATCTATCAGGGCGAAGAAATCGGGATGACGAATATCGATTGGGACGATATCACCCGCTACCGGGATATTGAGACCATTAATTACTATAATGAGAAGAAGTCAGAGGGCGTACCGGAGCAGGAGATCATGCAATCGATCCGAACAAAAGGCCGCGACAATGCCAGGACCCCTTTTCAGTGGAATGATGATGTCCATGGCGGATTTACAAATGGGGTACCTTGGATTGAAGTAAATGCAAACTATCACGAAATAAATGCTCTCGAGGCAATGGGAAATCAAGACTCCATCTTTTATCATTATCAAAAGCTCATCGCATTGAGGAAACGATTGGATATTCTCATTTATGGAGAATATGAATTACTATTGGAGGAGCATCCTGAAATCATGGCGTACATGAGGACATGGGAAGGACAAACCCTGTTGGTAGTGGCGAATTTCTATGGGGGGAATCCCCAATTCGAATTACCGGAAAACGTCGATGATGCTCATACAACGCTCATCATCAGCAACTATTCTGATACAAGGGAACGACCATCGGAAATCCACACCCTTCGTCCGTACGAAGCGGTCGTGTATCTGATCGAAAAACAACCAAATAATTGAAACGCTTTCATGTATAATGGAAAGAAGAAGGATGCCTTCATTTATAGAAGCAATAGGATGTGAACTTATGGCAACCATCAAAGATGTGGCCAAGCTTTCCGGAGTCGCCGTTTCGACCGCTTCTTATGCACTGAACAACAGTAAGAAAGTGAGCGAAGAAACAAGACAAAGAGTATTAGCAGCAGCCAAACAATTAAATTATCAAAAAAACGGGCTTGCCTCCGATTTGAAAAGGACAAGCACCAATACAATCGCTTTGATATTGAGCGACCTCTCAGGTCCTTATTATTCCGAACTGATCAAAGGCGTACAGGATGTCACCTCCACAAACGGATATGACTTGATCGCATGCAGTTCCATCGGTGGAGTGCAGTCGACCGCTGTGAAATTTCTGAAGGAGAAACGTGTCGACGGTGTCATTATCCTCGCTCATAATATCAGTGACGAGACGATCCTCGAGTCGGCAAGGGAAGGCTTTCCCATCGTGGTTCTCGATCGCGGGATCAAAAGCGACTACGTCACCCAGATCGAAGTCGATAATGTACACGGGGCGCTTGTAGCAACGGAGCACTTGATCGAAAATGGAAGCAGGGATATCGCCTTTATCAGCGGACCATACAACTCCCATGACAACGAGCTTCGTTTCCAGGGGTTTCGGGAGGCACTTAACAAGCACGGCATCGAATATAAATCGAAATGGAAGGTATCAGGGGGCTTCACCCGTGAAGGAGGCTATCAGGCGACCAAAATGCTGATTGCCCAACGGGATGTCCCCCAGGCCATCTTCTACGCAAATGATGAAATGGCCATCGGCGGCTTGCAGGCACTGAACGAAAAAAACATTTCCGTACCGGGGGATATCTCCATCATCGGTTTCGATGATATCCAACTGTCGGAATACGTGTCCCCGCCATTGACGACCATGCGTCAGCCAAAATATGAAGCCGGTGCACTGGCCGTTCATCTCATCTTTCAAATGCTCATGAAGGAAGAAGTCGATTCGTATTACAAATTGACGACCGAGCTTGTTGAAAGGGAATCAGTGAAGAAACGTTAAAATATGGATCCTGCTCTTTCCCTGGTGTATGGGAGGGGGCAGTTTTTTTATTTGTGAAACACTGTTTTCGTAAACATAGTTGGTTTTGGATGTAGCGAGTGGCGGTTGATTTCCGCTACAGGTGCTCGCTTTCCGCGGGGCTGGCGGTGAGCCTCCTCGGCTTCGCCTGCGGGGTCTCACCTGTCCAGCTATTCCCGCAGGAGTCGAGCACCTTCCGCTCCAATCAACTATACAGACGAAATGTTTTACTATCATAAAGGAAATGGGGAGATTTCTTATGCCACTGCTTTTTCATTCGTTGTAATGAACGATTTTAATTAATCGTACTTACTTTAACCTTGCATAACCGACGTTCACGATCTATTTTGCTCTGTCCACACTTACTACTCTAGAGGGTGAAGGGAACTACGTAGACTCCTACGGAAAACGGGCGTGCCGAGACCCCGGAAGCGGTTTATGCTGAGGAGGATCGGCCGAACGTCCGTGGAAAGCGGGACTGTTCTCTTCACCCTCCTGCACCACACCCTATAAATCTTAGTCTGTATATGAATCGCAAAAATCTTTGTAAAAACAGCTTTATGAAAAGATCATTGATATGAAAATAAAGATAACGCTTACATAAAAATAACCGTAAAAACAACTATTGACTTCCTTTCTCATACCCAGTATTATCCTTTATAAGATTATTTTTTGAAAATTACATACTTTCAATTATCCAGAGTGACCGAGGGATCAGGCCCTATGACGTCCGGCAACCTCCAGAAATGGAACGGTGCCAATTCCTGCAGAATGATTTCATTCTGAGAGATAAGTCGAGATAGACAGGCGATGCTTCTTTCAGTTGAAAGAGGCATTTTTTATTGGACAAAAAAGGGGTGTGCACATTGATCGAGATTCGGAATCTAGTGAAAACGTATAAAACAAAGAAGAAAACGGTGGTTGGAGTTGATAACGTTTCTGTCACCATCGGAAAAGGGGAGATCTTCGGCATCGTCGGATACAGCGGAGCGGGAAAGAGCTCATTGATCCGCTGCCTGAATCTACTCGAGACCCCGACATCAGGTGAGATCATCATTGATGGACAGGACTTTACGAAGCTCTCGCCAAAAGGACTCCGGCTCGCCCGTCAGAAAACGAGCATGATCTTCCAGCATTTTCACCTGATCAAATCGAAGACGGTTTATGACAATCTGGCTTTTGCCTTGAAAGCGGCACATGTGCCGAAAGCGAAAATCAAGCCGAGAGTCACCGAGCTCCTCGAGATGGTCGGTCTCTCAGATAAAGCGGATTCGTATCCTGCTCAACTCAGCGGCGGACAAAAGCAGAGGGTAGGAATCGCGAGGGCCCTTGCAAACAACCCATCAGTATTACTTTGTGACGAAGCGACATCTGCCCTGGATCCGAATACGACCAAATCGATCTTAAAGCTTTTGAAAAAAATCAACAAGGAACTGGGATTGACGATCGTCCTCATCACCCATGAGATGGAAGTCGTCAAAGAAATCTGCGACCGGATGGCTGTGATGCAGGACGGGAAAATCGTGGAGGAAGGTCCGGTGTATGACTTGTTTGCTGATCCGAAACAACCTTTGACGAAGCAGTTCATCGAAACGATTCTCCAATTCGAACTGCCGCAGCACCTGGTGGAATCAAGAAAAGGGAAGCTCATCAAGATTCAATTCAAAGGATCCATCGCCGAGGAAAGCGTTGTTTCAGAGGTGTTTCAGCGATATAAGGTCCGAGGGAATATCCTTCACGGAAAAATTGAATATATCCAGGATGTTCCACTGGGGATTTTCATCATGGAGCTGATCGGCTCACCTGACGAGATCGAAGCGGCAGTTCAATATATCACTGCGAAGACACAAAGCCTGGAGGTGCTCGAGGATGCTGCCTGATTCATTGACTGCTATTTTGCCAGAGTTGAATAAAGCCTTTTTCGAAACGGTGTATATGGTGGGGATTTCACTGGCTGTAGCGATCATAGTGGGGTTGCCTTTGGGAATTCTCCTATTCGTCACAGACAAGGGACTTTTCCTGCAAAACGGTTTTATTAAAAAGGTCGTAGGATTCGTCGTAAACATGGTCCGCTCGGTACCGTTCATCATACTATTAGTGGCACTCTTACCTTTAACCAAACTATTAACCGGGACTACGATCGGACCGACAGCGGCATCGGTATCCCTTTCTGTAGCGGGGATTCCGTTTTTCGCGAGAATGGTAGAAACGTCATTGCGAGAGATTGATAAAGGGGTCATTGAAGCCTCGGTTTCAGTGGGCGCAAGTCCATGGATGATCATCAAAGATGTGCTGTTGCCGGAAGCACGTCCGGCGGTCATACAGGCCATCACGATTACAACGATCAGTTTAGTCGCCTATTCCGCCATGGCCGGCATCGTCGGTGGAGGAGGGGTCGGGGACCTGGCCATCCGCTTCGGATACTACCGATATGACAACACGGTGATGATCACGACCGTCGTCATCCTGATTTGTCTGGTTCAACTCATCCAATACACGGGTGATGCATTTGCACGATTAGTCGATAAACGATAACTACTATAGGGGGAACAACAAGTGAAAAAGTGGATTCTATTAGCAGCATTAGCACTAACCGTGAGCGTATTAGCGGCTTGTGGGGGAGAAGAGGCAAGCTCGGAAGATAAAAAAGAAGTAACCATCGGAGCGACATCCGGTCCATATAGCGACATGGTGACCAAGGCGATCAAGCCCGGTCTTGAAGAAAAAGGCTATACGGTGGAAGTGAAAGAATTCAGTGACTACATCCAGCCAAACAACGCACTTGCCCAGGGAGATCTGGATGCGAACCTGTTCCAGCATAAAATCTATATGGAAACCTTCGCGAAACAGCATAACATGGACTTATCCGAAGTCATCGTCGTACCAACGGCACCCATGGGAATCTATTCACAGAAGTTTGATTCGATTGAAGGCATCAAAGAAGGCAGTGCCATCGCCATCCCGAACGATCCAACGAATGCTGCACGTGCGTTCCAAATCTTAGAGGACGCCAAGCTGATCACATTAAAACCAGACACTGATCCATTGACGGTTTCCGAAAAAGATATTGAGGAAAACGTGAAAAATCTGCAATTTAAACCAATCGAAGCGGCACAGCTGCCAAGAGCCGTAGACAGTGTCGATCTATCAGCGGTGCCCGGAAACTACGCATTGGCAGCCGATATGGACCTGCTGGATGCCCTCCAGCTTGAAGACATGCCCGACCAATACCGCAACCGCGTCGTCGTCAACACAAAAGACGTCGACTCACAACTCGCCAAAGACATCAAAGCCGTCGTCGAAGCCGACCAATTCGAAAAAGTCATCGACAAAGAATTCAAAGGTTTTGGTAAGCCAGAGTGGATGGAGTAGAGGGATGGACCTCCAAAATCAAATTGATAGGGGAGTAACATTCCAGTTCGGGGGACGGACCTCAATTTTCGTCCGAATCCAACACATAAACGTGAGAGGGACGGGCTTCCGCATGAAAATGCGGAGGTCCGTCCCTCATTTATTATAGGCAACACTTTTTATGTTTTTTACCGCTACCACACGGGCATGGGTCGTTTCGTCCTACTTTTTCTCCTGTTTGGACGGGTTGTGTAACGAGGAGTGGTTGTTCGTCCAAAGAATGCTTTTCCACTTCTTCGATGAGGCTTCTCCACTGGGGAAGTTTCGGATGATCCATCCCGTTCATGACGCAGTTGACGTAAAGGGATTCTTCCAGGCACAGCATGTTTTCATCATAGCCTTCTTCTAGGAATGCTTCGATTTTTGGAATCGCGTCAGTTGATAGCTGCTGGCATAAATAATCCGCAATCAGTGTTTTGGCGGTGGCGTCATCTGACTGATCAAATAACCTTAACAACGCCTGTTCCGCTTCTTTCGTTTTAATTCTTCCCAGCACATCAAGGGTATAGAAATAAGTATTTCCATACAAAGCGACCTTTTCCACTTCTTGTACCACTTGCTCCGTCCCGATTTTCACCAGGGCATTGGCCACTTCCTCCAACAGCAAATCTTCTGCTTCCTCGTTTTTAAATAGATTCACCAATTGCGGGATTACGCTCTCCTCGCGGATTTCCCCAGCCATATATACGGTGTATATGATCTCAAAGCCGACTAGCTCATCTTCTTTAATCTGTACTTCCCAGCTTTTAATTTCGCCTTTCTTAACCAGCTCGTGAATGATCCTTTTACCATGGTCGAAATACACCTGGTCATACTCATTCGTAGCCAAGTAATACATGACATCTGCAAGCTTCATGAATAATTCCTCATCATTTAAAGCGGGAAGCTTCGCAATCTTTTTCAGTTGTCCTTCATCTAAAAAAGGTTTTACATCGTTACTGTACTCTATCAGCAATTCTGTATCGGCATTCGCTATTAATTGAATGTAGAAGAGTACGTCGGTATCCTTCTTGCTCAGGCCTTTTAACCGCTTGATGACCTCTTTCATCCCTTCCTCATTCAGTGGCATGTACATTAAGTAAGGAAGTACAGGCGAAGAGTATTCAGAAACCTGTCCGCGGTCATGAGCTTTCAAACCGGTTAAAAATGTATCACCATTAACCAAATAAGAACCTTCCAACATCTCAATCGCATATCTCTGCACAAACGGATCCTCACTCAAAAAATAAGGCTCGACCCTCTCAACAAAACGGTTCATCTAACCATCCTTTATCATAAGTATTTCCTTCAGTGTAATGGGTGGGAGGGGAAAAGGGAAGAGGGACGGACCTCAGTTATGTTAACTCAAGGAGTGATGGTTATGAATATATCAGGATTTCATAAGAAAACTGTGAGGTCCGTCCCTCAAAAATTTCCGTCGATTAAAAGGGTTTTCCAGGTTACTAGCGAATGTATATATTAACGGTATTATTAAGGAACTTTTCCTTAAATAATCATTCGACCGAAAAAGGAGTTTTTTCATGGAATTAAAGCAGCTTGTCCAATCAGTAGAGAATGAAGTCATTGAGTTGCGTAGACATCTACACCAGAACCCGGAGGTGAGTGGGGAAGAGTACGAAACATCCAAGACGATTCAACAAAAGCTTTCTGAAGCTGGAATATCCTATAAAACCGGCTACGCCAAAACGGGCATACTAGGCATCATAAAAGGGGATAAGCCAGGTGGAACAGTCGCTCTTAGAGCCGATATCGATGCCCTCCCGATTCAAGAGGAAAACGACATCCCCTACAAATCAACCATACAGAATAAAATGCATGCCTGCGGCCACGACGCCCATACAGCCATGCTTATCGGTACAGGAAAAGTCCTTAATCAGTTGAAGTCAGAACTAGTGGGTACTATCCTCCTTGTCTTCCAACCGGCAGAGGAGAACGCCCCGATTGGAGGCTCCCAGCAGATGATGGACGATGGGGTCTTTGATGAATTTGTTCCTGACGTCATTTTCGGACAGCATGTATGGCCGGATCTGCCTGTCGGAGAAGTCGGCGTTTTACATAACGAAATCATGGGAGCTTCTGACCGTTTCAAAATCAGTGTGAAAGGTTCCGGAGGACATGCAAGCATGCCCCATCAATCCAATGACGCCATCATCATCGCCAATAACCTGATCACCCAGCTCCAGACCATCGTGAGCAGGAACACCGATCCCATTGATTCCGCGGTCCTCACCATCGGGAAAATCGTGGGAGGCTACCGTTACAATGTCATCGCAGATGAAGTGACCCTTGAAGGAACGATCCGCACCTTCAAACCTGAAGTCAAAGAGATGGTGAAGAATCGTTTCTATTCCATCATAGAAGGGATAGGGAAAAGCTTCGATGCCCACATGACCATTGACTATTTAGACGGATATCCTGCAACGGTCAATACTCCTGAATGGGCAGACGAAGTACGAAACGCTGCCCGGAAGATCCTTGGAGAAAACGCGACCCCAGCCGTATCGCCATCACTGGGAGGGGAGGACTTCTCCCGTTTCCTCAAAAAGTATCCCGGAGCCTTCTACTGGCTTGGGACATCTGTCGAGGATGCAGAACCGCAATATCCCCTGCATGATCCACGTTTCAAATTGAATGAGAAAGCGTTGACTAAAGGGGTGGAAGTGATGGTCCAGCTCACACTGGATACTTTGCAGAAACTTAAAAAAGAGGAGTCTTCCCAATGAGTTCACTTGAACAGTTTATTAAAGAACTTGAACCGACTCTCACTACTTTCAGACGTACCTTCCATCAAAAGCCCGAACTCGGCTTTACTGAATATGTCACCACCTATCTCATTGGCAAGGAATTGGCCAATCTTGGTTTCACCCTGCACCTTGGAAAGGAGGCTTTATCATCTAAACACCGAATGGGGGTTCCGTCACAGGAATATTTATCCCTTCAAGAAGAGCATGCCCTGAAAGAAGGGGTTGAAGAGAGTTGGCTCCATCAAATGAAAGGCGGACATACGGGATTGGCCGCCACTTTTGACACAGGAAAGCCCGGACCTCACATGGCCTTCCGGTTTGATATCGACGCTTTGCCCATTAAGGAATCTTCTAATCCGGAGCATTTTCCCACAAGTGAGACATTCAACTCCCACCGGCAAAACGTCATGCATGCATGCGGACATGACGGCCACGCGGCCATCGGGATAGGCGTGGCAAGCTTTCTATCTGCATACAAAGACGAACTTCATGGCAGGTTCACCCTCCTATTCCAACCAGCGGAGGAAGGTGGACGGGGAGCCAAAGCAATGGTGAAGAGGGGGTGGCTCCTTAACGTCGATTATTTTGCCAGCGGTCATATCGGAATCCGGGATACAAAGCTTGGACGGGTATATGCGACAACGAATTCTTTTTTAGCTTCCTCGAAAATCAACGTCACGTATAAAGGGAAAGCCGCACACGCAGGCCTCGAGCCCGAGAAAGGCAAGAATGCTCTACTGGCTGCAGCTGCTGCCAGTCTTCACCTATACACCATTCCGCGCCATTCAGATGGGGCGACCAGAGTCAACGTCGGGAAGCTTGAAGCCGGAACAGGTCGAAACATCATCGCTGATGAAGCACAGCTTGAAATGGAAACGAGGGGAGAAACGACTGCGATCAATCAATATATGGTCAAGGAAGCCCGACGGATCCTCCAGGCATCAGGTGACCTTCATGGGGTGGAAACGAACATCGAGGTGGTCGGAGAGACGATGGAAGCCGAGTGCGACCATGAGTGGATCCAGTGGTTAACAGAAGTCGCAGAGGAAAGTCCTTATCTATCAGAAGTTCTTGATGCATTGCCTTTAAAGGCGTCAGAGGACGTGACCTATATGATCGACGAAGTACAGAAGCAGGGCGGAAGTGCAACGTTCATGGTGTTTGGAACCCCTTTAAAAAACGGACACCATCATGAAGAATTCGATTTTGATGAAGGGGTCCTGCAGGTTGCGGTCGATGCCTTCGCCCGCCTGATCCTAAAACAGTCGCATCTAAAAGAGGAGGGTATCAATTGAAAGAATGGCTGGATACAAATTTAAAAGCTTTAAATCTTGTCGATACGATGGAGCAGCCTGACGGATTTACAAGGTTGGGATATTCAAAGGAAGAGCTGGCTGCGATGGATGTCTTCCGTGAAGTGGCAGAGAATCTTGGATTATCAGTGCGGAAAGATCAAGCAGGGAACCTCTTTGCGAGATGGGAGGGGGGAAATCCCCGAGCCGTCCTGACAGGTTCCCATCTTGACACAGTTGAAAATGGAGGGGGCTATGACGGCCAAGCCGGGGTCCTCTGTAGCCTTGGAGCGGTTAAAGTACTGAAAGAACGGGGGTTCAAGCCTCATCGTTCCATAGAAGTAGTCTGCTTTGCCTCTGAAGAATCAGCCCGATTCGGAGTCTCGACTATAGGAAGTAAGAGTGTCGCAGGAATCCTTGATATATCGGTAGAAAACGTAAAAGACCGCCATGGGACCACCATTAGAGAAGCTGTGGAATCAACAGGGTTAGACTGGGGAACTATCGAAAAAGCTGAACGAACGGAAGACGACATCCATTCTTTCATTGAACTCCATATCGAACAGGGCACCCAAATCGAAGATCATGGAGCACAACTCGGAATCGTCCGCGGTGTGGCCTGCCCCATCCGGCTAAAAGTGAAAGTCGAGGGAATGGCCGGACATACGGGTACGACTCCCATGGGAAAAAGATCCGACGCCCTTGTGGTCCTTGCCCCGCTCATCACATTCGTATCAGAAGAGGCAGAAAAACTTTCCGGTGAATCACCAAAACCTCTCGTTGCAACCGTCAGCACTTTGGACGTAAAACCGAATGTCATGAATGTCATCCCCGGATATGCTGAAGCAGGCATCGATATCCGGTCCGTCGATGATTCCTTAAAACAGATCATGGCAGAAAAAATCATCGATCAATGCCGAAGCCTGGAGAATGAATTTAATGTTACAATCAAGGTGGAAACTCTTGTAGATAACCCTTCTATCCTTTTGGATGAAAAGCTGACCGCCAGGGTGAAGTCCGCCGGGGAGAGTCTCGGTTACAGAACCTTTGAAATGGACAGCGGGGCGGGGCATGATGTCATGAATATGGCTGCGAAATGGCCCTCCGCTTTAGTGTTCATTCCTTGTGAAAAAGGGATCAGTCATCATCCAAAGGAATATAGTTCGCTCGAAGACTTATATGCGGGAGTCGAAATTCTAGCTGAAGTATTGCAGCAAGAAGCAGGTGAATGATCATTGTTGATTAAAATTGGTGTCATCGGTCCGGACGATTCGATCAAGCGGATCAATCATGTAGCAACGTATTTTGACAGTATTGAACTTATGAACTTCCCTTACGATAAAGTAGATGAAATAGAGGACATCCTGGAGAGGAATCGCGGTCTTGTTGATCAATGGTTCTTCTCGGGACAGTCTCCTTTTTACTACGCCCTTGAAAAAGGCTGGATCACAGAAAAGGAAGGGAGCTTTCCCCCTTTGCACGGATCAAGTTTCTTCGGGGCCTTATTAGAGGCACAGATGAAGGAGCAACGACTATTCCATACTATCAGTATTGATACAATTTCAAAGGAGGAAATTCAAAAGGCCGTGGAATTTCACTCCTTTGATCAGCTTACAATCGCTAGCTACCCTTATGAAGGCTATAGAAGTGCCGCTGACCTTGTCGATTACCACCGTTCCCTATTTGAGAAAGGGGATATTGAAGCGGCGATCACATGTATCCAAAGCGTGCAAAAGCGCCTGACTGAAATGGGTATTCCATGCTACCGTGTCGTTCCGACGAATTTGTCCATCCGGATGATACTGCAATATTTACTCGAGCGGGCTCAGTCCAGGAAATACCGGAAATCCCAAATCGCCATCGTCGGAATCGAAGTGATCTATTCCACCCAAACCCTGGACGAATCCCATTTTTCTTATAAAATGAAGCATCAGGAGCTGGACCTTAAGCGGAACCTGTTAGACATTGCCCAGAAGATTAACGGATCCATGGTTCAATTGGGAGATGGGTTATTCTTTGTGTACACCACACGCGGTGAACTTGATCTTCATGAAAAAGAATCGATCTTCTCGACCATGACGCAGGAAGTGAAGGCTCATACGAATCTGGATATCCGGGTGGGGCTGGGATTCGGCGTCACCGTACTGGAAGCAGAGCATCATGTACGTCTGGCGTTTCAGCATGCGAGAAAACACGAATCTTCCATCGTAGTCAGTGTCAATGAGGATAAGACGGTGACGGAGATCCTTCCATCCACTGCGTCCGTAACCTACTCCCTGAACCACATTGGGGAGGAATGGAAGGAAGCCTTCAAAGACTCATCTGTCAGTTCGGCCATCGTCTCAAAGATCCTATCCCTTTCCCGCCATTATGAAAAAGAAGAAATCACGTCCCAGGACCTTTCACGTTGGCTGAAAAGCACGGAGCGGAACGGCCGGAGAATCCTGACTGAAATGGAACGGATCGGCATCGTAAGGATCAGCGGGGAAGAGCAAAGTGGAGGCAGAGGAAGACCAAGAAAATTGTATCAGTTTCAGTTATAAAGAAGAAGGTTGGAACAAAAGGGTTCCAGTTAAAGAAAAATCCGAACAAGTGATTTGATAAGAATCAAACTCGTTCGGATTTTTTGTGCTAAAGCTTAATCCATGTATTAAGCAGGTTCTAGCTGTTGATTGGAGTGCAAGACGAAGACTCCTGCGGGGAAAGCGGAATAGGTGAGACCCCGCAGGAGCGACAGCGACGAGGAGGCTCGCCTTCCGCCCGAGGAAAGCGTAGTCTTGCACGGAAATCAACAGCGGTGTTACACATAATCTTATTGTTCGTCTTTAGAGTATATAGATTTAGTTATGTCCCACCCCCTTTTATTACGAAAACTCCCGTAATCCGTAAATTAAAAATTTTCTAATAAATATTTAATTTTAAAGAGGAATTGAGCGTTTCATATCGAAATACTTATTAACGGAAGTAAAAAGGAATTATTCCTTAAAACATTAAACGAAGGAGTGACCTCATGACAAATCCAAATTTAGAGAGTAATCCACCTCAAAAGGAGAAGGGATTTCTTCGATTTTTAGGCGGGATTGAAAAGGTAGGGAATAAGCTTCCCGACCCATTTATGTTATTTGTGTACTTATCTGTTTTTATTGTCCTTTTTTCATGGTTTATTTCCAGTTTAGGAGTTACAGTGGTTCACCCGAAAAATGGGGAAGTGCTGCCCATCAAGAGCCTGGTTTCAGGGGAGGGACTGCAATACATCCTCACCTCCATGCTCGATAACTTCACCGGGTTCGCACCCCTTGGCCTGGTGCTCGCCATGATGCTCGGTATCGGGCTCGCTGAAAAAGTGGGATTACTTGAAACGGCCATAAAGAAAACGGTATTAAACGCTCCAAAGGGATTGATTACATACGCGGTCATCATGGTGGGGATCATGGGGAATCTTGCGTCAGATGCAGCGTTCGTCATCATTCCGCCACTCGCCGCCATGATTTTCTATACAGTGGGCAGGCATCCACTGGCAGGACTTGCCGCAGGCTTCTCGGGAGTCGGTGCCGGATTCACGGCAAACTTCATCATCACCGGAACCGACGCCTTGCTTGCAGGGATCTCAACAGAAGCGGCTAAAGCGTTCGAAGTCACCGTTACGCCGGTAGATAACTGGTACTTCATGATCACTTCAGTCGTATTCCTGACAGTCGTCGGGGCGTTTGTTACGGAAAAGATCGTGGAGCCACGACTGGGAACGTATAAAGGGAAAGTCGATAAAGTGTTAGAAGAAGAAAGTCCTTTAGAAGGAAAAGCGTTAAGGAATGCAACATTAGCAGGATTGGCATTTGTTCTGCTTTTGGTCGTCTCCATTGCCTGGCCAAACTCACCAATGCGAAATGAAGATGGCGGACTCATCCCATCTACCTTCCTATCGGGCATCATCCCTATCACTCTATTATTTTTCATTATCATCGGAGTCGCATATGGAGTGACAGTAAAGAAGATTCAATCAACAAGAGACATTCATAAATATATGACCGAAGCCATGAAAGACATGGGCGGCTATATCGTGCTGATCTTCGCTGCTGCGCAATTCATCGCCTACTTCGACTGGACCAATCTTGGAACATGGGTCGCGGTCAGCGGGGCAAACTTCCTGGAATCGATCAACATGACGGGGCTCGCAGGCATCATCGGATTTGTCCTGTTGACGGCATTGTTGAATCTACTGATCTTCAGTGGCTCCGCT
Source organism: Rossellomorea sp. YZS02 (assembly GCF_033963925.1). Lineage (NCBI taxonomy): Bacteria > Bacillati > Bacillota > Bacilli > Caryophanales > Bacillaceae > Rossellomorea > Rossellomorea sp. YZS02. The sequence continues at coordinate 73,321 of NZ_JAXBLY010000005.1, forward strand.
CAGTGGGCACTGGAGGCACCAATCTTCATCCCGATGTTCGCAACACTCGGATATAATCCGGCGTTCGTTCAAGCAGCTTATCGCATCGCAGATTCATCGACGAATATCATTACGCCAATGAATCCATACATTATCGTCATCCTTGCGTTTATGAGGGAATACGATAAGAAAGCGGGACTCGGAACCTTGATTTCGCTTATGCTTCCTTATACGATTGCCTTCTTGTCAGTGTGGATCGTATTGCTACTGGCGTTTGCATTGTTGGGGATTCCGTTTGGACCTGGTGTGGGCGTTTATTTATAGGGTGAAAGTAAGAGGGACGGACCTCGAAAATCACTATAATTTCATGTGAGAAAGTGAAAGGGACGGGCATCCACAAGAAAAAGTGGAGGTCCGTCCCTCTATTATTAGTTTGCCGGTATGATATATGGTGATGCTATATATCCGTGAGCTCCTGTTTGAGGAGCTTTGACTGGGTACCAGACGTATCCGTTGTTTGTGTCGTATACGGGTGATGCCAGAATTATGAGACGGTCAGATGGTTTTAGAGGTATTAACTCCCCAATTGTATTAGGTGATTTTCGCAATCCTTTTCCTGAATATTGTACTTCATCGTTTGCATTATAGTAGTAATTGGATGATGTGAAATTACCTTTGAGTGAATAATTTTTCTTATTAAACTCAATGATATTATTCGTATCATCACCATAATGAAAGTCTTCACTTGTCATAGGGATGTTTTCGATTTTTGGAACAGTATCTTCATTGCTATGAATATTGGCGTATACCCTATCCTGATAAGATCCAAAGTTTCTATCACCCGTTTCTTTGTAGAATGGGCTATTTGCCGAAACGGTTCCATTGTATGCCATAATCGCAAAATACCAGCTTTCGAGATTCATAGGGTTGTGATCCCCTATTTTAGGTAGGGAACTAAGGTTGTATTTCTTCTTCAGGATTTCAATCCCTGCTCTAATGTTATAAGAAATATCATTCTTTAAGCGCTCAACGTCATAGCCTTCTGTACTTGTAACCTGCATGACTCCAATGCCTTTGCCGTCATGACCAATCAGTGTTTCCCCATTGTCTTTGAAATGAACCCACCCGCTCTCTTCAGTGGCAATTGCCTTCAAAACTTCTGGAGGAACGTTCGCATCTGATTGCAACGCAGCCTGAGTGAGCAAGCAGTTCATCACCTGATGGTTAGGATTTTTATGTGTAGAAGGATCATAACCGCAAGAGTCTATTGGAAGTGTGAAATCATCGCTAAGTGCACGTGCAAGAAAAGCTGAAAATTCTCCTCTAGTCAGTGCCTTATCCGGTTCGAAGAGATCGTCTGAATATCCCTGTCCGATCCCATGTCCTACAATTTGGCGAATTGCCCTGTAAGAGTTCTTACTAATTGATACATCAGTAAATTTGATCAATGCCTCATTTTCAAGCTTGAATGCCCGTGATATGAAATTGGCCATATCTCCACGTGTTACAGCTTGTCCAGGTGAAAACCTTCCGTCTTCTAAACCTAAAATAACACCTTTTTCATAGGCTGATTGAATAAAACCTGAACCTAAATTATTTTTGTCTACATCTGAAAAGATTGTATTTCTTGAAGTTCCATCATATTCAAGTGCTCTCCCAATCATAAGAGCAGCTTCTTGTCGCTTTACAACTTTCCCAGGTTTAAATTCACCATCGGAGAAACCTTGAATAACTCCCTTTTTTAATAAAAAGTCAATCTCCTCATAAAATCTATCGCCCTCTTTAATATCGGATAGCCCTTCAGCCTGCCCGATTCCACCACTACTAACAAATAGAACGCCTAATAATAATATACAAAACATTTTCTTCATATTATTCCCTCCTCAGTACTAGAATAATAGAGTTGGAAAACAAATGGAAGTAATTTCTATATGTTTACAGATAAAGTATAGTCTTTGTTTTTCCATAAATTGTCTGAAAGTGTCGATATTTTTGTTTTTAAATATATAGATAATTCTGACTAGTTAACTTATCATAGAATTATGGAAAAAATTATAAATGGTTAAGGGAGGGGAGAAACTTGCCAGTCTATTATATGAAAGAATTTTGGACACCCCTAAAGTTCTTTGGGATTAAATTCTTTAAAAGCGAAGAGAAAGTAATCTACATAAAAGTATTTCATACACCAAGAAAGCGGATTTTTGGATAAAAGTGAAATAATTAAAATGAACCGTCCGATAAAGGCAAATCCATTGAAAAGTGGTGGCGCAAAACTACAGGGGCTAAGGTCGATGAGACTATGTCTGCCAGTTACCGAATTCGGTTTGAGATAACGAAAGCCTAAATACATAGGTTTATTTTTTTTGTCTAAAAAAAATCCATAACAAAAAAAGAGAAGCCAGAGGGCTCCTCTTCTAAAATTAAATATCCAAATGTTTTTGAAGTGTTGTTTGGATAGATTGTAACTCTTCATCTGGGATAAGATAATAGTAGATTCCATTAATCTTTTCACCGTGTCCATCTTTTATTTGTATTTGTTCGATGTCTTTTGATGCATCTTTATAATGCTTTTGAATATCGACCATTTCATCAAACGTTAAATTGGTTTTGATATTGCTTCCCAACGCATCAAAAATATCGTCAAACTTCCATAGGCTTGAAACGCTTGCCCCTTTTTGAATGACTGCTTGTATGACTTCACGCTGTCTTAACTGGCGTCCGAAGTCTCCTCTGGGATCTTCGTATCTCATCCGTGAGAAAGCAAGTGCCTCGTCCCCGTCCAATGTAAGCTCTCCTTCAGGAAAGTCATATCCATCATAGCTGAACTTCAAATCATTCTGGACTGTCACATCTCCAACTGCGTCAACGATGTCCTGAAAACCTTCCATGTTGATCTTGACGAAGTAATCAATCGGGATATCCAGAAGATTCTCAACGGTATCCATTGACATTTCAACTCCACCAAATGCATAAGCATGGTTAATTTTATCTTCTGTTCCTTTCCCGACAATGGTAGTTAGAGTGTCGCGGGGAATACTGATCATTTTGACCGATTTTTCACTTGGGTTCACGGTTAAGACGATCATTGTATCAGAACGGCCAGAATCATTTTCACGCTCATCTACACCTAAAAGAAGAACAGAAAAAGGTTCTTTATTAGTGAATTCTACTTCTTTCGTACGTTTTGAGCTCATGTCCCGCTCAATGGGCGTATGGATTGTTTCCACTGCTTTGTTAAGTGAGTGATATATGCTGTAGGCATAAGCACCTCCACCTAATATGAACAAAAGAAGGATGATACCTACAACCTTTGTCCATTTTCTCTTTTTACGTACTGTTTTATGTTTATCACTTCTCAAAATTGATCCCCACTTTTAGCTGCTATTTTAATACAATAATAAATCATTCACGGTCTTTAGAAAATAGTCTATTTCATGAATCTATGATTATACTGGTTGGAAAATTTATAAGGGTAAAATAGATTTAGTCCAATTATACAGATAATTTTTGAACATGGGAAATTTACTTTTTAGAGGAGAGGGGAACGGGGGACTGGAAGTAGACTTTTTCGGATTACTTCCAGTGTCCCTTTTTATGATGTATTATACTGTGCGTCTGTGAAAGAGTTTTTCTTCCTTCGGACCTTTTACGTTTTTCTAAGGGTATGACACCATAGCCTATGGTGTTCAAATTTCTTCGTGGCTCTTTCCTTAATGTCTTGATTTAAGCAGGAAGTCATTGTGGCCAGGTAGTAAACGGAATTGAGAGTATGCCAATAATATAAGATTGAACGAATACATTTCATTGTTATTCCCCCTTTATCTCAGTGGGTTATCTTCGGGTGCATCATCGGTTTCACTTAATATAGTATAAAAAACCTAATTATAAAAATGGTTCATTTTACTCTGTTACCCTCTTTTAAACGATTTTTGACCCTATCATTCCACGTAAGAATCGAAATGGTAAAATTATATTCTTTTGGGCATATGATAGAACAATAGTACTGCAGATGATTCGTTATATTCCTTTGCTCTAATGGAGACAATGCTGTTAGAGGTGAAGTAAATGAGGATGATAGTGCTATTATTATTTGCTATTTTAATTTTCCTTTTGACGTGTACGGAGAATGTACATGAATTAATCTTATATCAGCAATTACATTTCCGAATTAAGCCACACCCTGATTTCCATACATTCCTGGCTTTTACAGGCTACTCTTTTAGTTCGCTTAACTATATCACGCAAAAAATAGGGCATGGCATATTCTTTTTCCTGTTCGCTGTGTTGTTAAGCCGTGTCATGCAAAATTCTATCAATGTTATTATTCTCTCTATCGGTTATGCCTTTGTTACAGAGATAGCGCAGTTATATTTTTCACGAACAGGATGTCTATTGGATGTTTTCTATGATTCTATAGGTGTGCTATTTTATTTTTTTGTACGAATCCTGCTTTTGAAAAAGGATTATTACCAGGTAGAATCATGAAGGGAAGGACCATGACAGCTCTAAAATGAAAACGCATACAAAATAATCAATAATTTACTCTAAATTTACACTATTATGACAAATCCTGTTGTATACTTGAAAATAGTGGCGAAAGTTCTACTTTTTTTTACTATGGACAGGAGGATGAGTATGAAAGGCAAAAAAATAAAGAAACAGATGTTAAGTGCAACCGTTGCTTCCAGCATGGCTTTAGGACTGTTTGCACCTCCATTATCTCAGCAAGTATCTGCTGCGGAGGAAGGATTTCAGGACCTGATCATTTCAGAATATATTGAAGGTTCCAGTTACAATAAGGCTATTGAGTTATACAACGGTACGGGTGCGGATATTGATCTATCAGAATACTCCTTAGAATTACATACAAATGGTGCAGAAACGACTAATGTATCACTGACTCTATCAGGAATATTGAGCGATGGGGATGTATTTGTAGTTGCAAGTAATAACGATAAAACATCTACGTCCATTCTTGATCATGCAGACTTAAGAAATGGTACAGTCATTAATTTTAATGGTAACGATCCTATTACATTAAAGAAAAATGACACCGTTATCGATTCAATCGGGCAGGTAGGATCCGATGTGAAATTTGGAGAGAATGTGACGCTGGTTCGCAAAGACACAGTGGTAAAAGGAGACACAGATATAACTGATAGTTTCGACCCTTCAATCGAATGGAATTCTTTTTCTCAAGATACCTTCGACTACCTCGGATCCCATCTATCTGGAGAAACTCCTACAGACCCGACCCCAGTAGAACTCACCAGCATAGCTGAAGCACGCACAGCCCCTAAAGGTACACCTGTAAAAGTCCAAGGCACAGCAACAGCAGCCTTCGAAGCAGGCGGACAAACCAACCTATTCATCCAGGATGATACAGCAGGCGTCATCATCCGGGGCAGCGGACTTACGGCACAACCAGGGGATGAGGTAATAGCTGAAGGTACGTTGGCCGACTATTATGGAATGCAACAAATTGAAGTATCAGCTTCAAACGTGGAAATCGCGACGAAAGACAAAGGAATTCCTTCACCAACATCTCTTATTTCAACAGATCTCTCAGCTGAAAATGGAGAACCACATGAAGGAACCTTCGTTGAATTCACAGATGTAACGATAGATTCAAAAGACAGCAACGGTAATTTCACTGCCACAGACGACATGGGCCAATTCGTCATTAAGCCAAGCGACAGCTCCCTCTTGGAAATCGGAAAAAAATACGAAATCCTTCGTGGAGTGATCGACTATAACTATAACGAATATAAGTTGGTACCACGAAATTCTTCAGACGTCATCGAAACAGCTTTTTCGGTAACGGCAAATCCTGAATCTGGATCTGTCACTGAAGGAACAAAGATCACTTTACAAACGGCAACAACAGACGGAGTCATCCACTTTACAACGGATGGAACAACTCCAACTGCTTCAAGCCCTGAATACACAGCACCGATCGAACTGACATCAAATACGACCATTAAAGCAGTGGTAACAAAAGATAACGAAACAAGTGAAATAGCTACCTTCACTTATAACATACTGAAATCGGCCGATGGTTTGAGTATTCATGATATCCAAGGAGACTCTCATACTTCTCCTTACGAAAGCATGAATGTTTCCAATGTACAAGGTATCGTCACAGCAAAAGCCGGCTCCAATGCATTCTATATGCAGGAAGAAACACCGGATGATAATGAGGCAACTTCTGAAGGTATCTACGTTTATGCAAAAGCAAATAACGTAAAGGTTGGAGATAAAGTAAATGTGTCAGGGCAAGTGAAAGAATGGAGAGAAGACGGCTATTCTGATGCTAAAGATCTTCTGACAACACAAATCACAGCATCGGCTGTATCGGTAGAATCTTCCGATAACACTGTTCCTGCGCCAATCGTGATTGGTAAGGATCGTATGCCACCTACAGAAGTGGTAGAAGATGATGAAATGATGACATTTGATCCAGAAACAGACGGTCTTGACTTCTATGAAAGTCTTGAGGGGATGTTGATTGAAATTCCGGATGCGACGATCACAGGCCCAGTAAAATATGATGAACTTCCTGTAATTGCAAGCACAAGCGAAGATCAGCTTCGCACAAGAGCAGGAGGAATATTAATATCTCCTGAAGATTATAACCCTGAGCGCATGTTAATTGACGTTGGTGGAATCAATATTAATGCGAAAACAGGAGATACTCTTAGTGGACCAGTCACTGGAAATGTAAGCTATGATTATAGCAATTTCAAAATCCGCCCGGCAGGAACCTTCCCTACAGTTGTCGATGGAGGAACTGAGCGTGAAGTGACAACCATTACTCCAGTGAATGAAGATTTAACGATTGCTTCTTACAATATTGAAAATTTCTATGCTGGAATTGACCCTGGCAAAGTTGAAAAGATTGCCCAATCCATTGTTAAAAATATGAAAACACCGGATATCATCGGACTTGTCGAAGTCCAGGATAATAACGGTCCAGATGATGATGGAACGACAGATGCAAGTGCATCCTACGAAACGATCATCAAAGCGATTGAAGAAGCCGGAGGTCCGACTTACGAATTCACTGATATTGCACCTGCTGATAAGACAGATGGAGGTCAACCAGGTGGGAATATTCGCGTTGGGTTCATTTACAATCCACAACGTGTTCAATTGACTGATAAAGCCAAAGGAGATGCTGTGACATCTGTTGGTGTGGATGAAAATGGACTAACTCAAAACCCAGGGCGCGTCGACCCGATGAATGAAGCATTTGATGATTCTCGTAAGCCTTTGGCAGCAGAATTCATGTTCAATGGGGAAAAAGTGATTGTGGTAGCAAACCATTTCAATTCCAAAGGGGGGGATGGAGCTTTATTTGGAGCTGATCACCCAGTTGTCCTTGGAAGTGAAGTACAACGGATTAAACAGGCGAAAATCATTAACGATTTTGTGACTAACGTAAACGATAAAGTTGAAGATGCAAATGTCGTTGTTCTAGGTGATCTGAACGACTTTGAATTCTCCAACCCACTCAAGACGCTTAAAGGTGATATTTTAACCGATATGATGGAAAAACTACCTGTAGAGCAGAGGTACTCTTATATTTATCAAGGAAACTCTCAAGTTCTTGATCATATTTTAGTAACCAATAATCTAGTAAACTCAACAATGATTGATAGCATTAATATCAACTCTGACTTTAGTGAAGAGGATGGACGTGCAAGTGACCATGATCCGGTACTTGCGAAAATTCATTTTGAAGATAATGGCGGTACCCCTACTGATCCAACCCCAACGGAACCAGAAGACGGGAAACTGACAATTGAACTGGATTCCTCAATGATTGTTTCTGGTGTTCAGAAGCTAAACGATGAGAAAGTGTCACAATTAGTGAAAAAATATAGCGGTGAATTTGAGCAAATCAGCTTTGAGTTAAGTGAGGATGCTCACGCTATAGAAGTTTCAACCAAGGTTCTTCAAGCATTGAAAGATAATATTGAAGCAACGGTCATTGAAGTAAAGACAGCATTTGGAACATACATGCTTCCGATCAATGAGCTAGATGTTCAGAATATCGAGAGCGCAAAAATTGTGGTTAAGAAAGTGACAGGAACTGAAATGGGGAACCTAAATGTTGTTTCTCCTGTCGTTGAATTTAAAGTGGTAGTGAACGATGGAGAAAAAGAAGTAGACCTGTCACACTTCGATCAATTTGTAAAACGCGGTCTTATGGCAGCCCAAGAAGTCGATCCAAGCAAAGCCGTTGCAGTGATGATCAAAGAAGATGGAACGATTAGAGCTGTTCCAACTTTATTTGAAGGTAAAAATGCTTTGATCATGAGTCAGACCAACAGTCGTTATGCAATCGTCCAAATGGACAAAACATTCAAAGATGTGAACGACGGAGTGAATTGGGCAGAGGAATACATTGAAACATTGGCTTCAAAACACATCATCTATGGGAAAACGTCAGAGTTTTATTCTCCTGATGCCGATATGACCCGTGGTGAATTTGCTGCTTTAATATCCAGAAGCTTAGGGCTAGTAGCGGATGCTCCTTATGCTGGTCAGTTTAAAGACGTTTCAGGAAACGAAGCGGTAAACAAAGATGGTGAATTGGTGGCAGCCTTAGAAGTGGGAATTATAAAAGGGAAGGAAGATGGAACCTTTAAACCATACGAAAAAATTTCCCGTGCGGAAGCAGCCATCATGATTGCGAGAGCCATGGACTTTGTCGGATATGATGAAGCTGATTTAGATACTGAAAAAGGATCTGAACAATATAAGGATTCAAAATACATGTCTAATGAAGCTCAAAAAGCCCTCAACCTGGCTACTCAGGCGGGTGTCATGAACGGTATGTCCGGTGGAGTATTTAAGCCGAATGATTATACGAAACGTGATCAAATGGCGAAAATCATTGCTGAAACGTTGAGATTCGTCAAGTTTATGAACTAAAATTTCATTGAGCCGAAGCATCCACTCTTTATGAGTGGATGCTTTTTTTCCTAATTATGTAACTTTCTATCCCTTTCATCGTCTAATGACATATAAAACTAAAAGGACTGAGTTTATGAAAAATCACTTAAAATATACTATCATGATCACGATGTTTCTATCATTAACGGCTTGTGGGACCGATACAACTGTTGATCGAAGTAATGGTGAAGATCAAACTCAATCCGCCATGCCAGAAAACGATTCAGGGTGGAAAACCATTGAAACTGTAAGTAAACGAAGCATCATTGCCAAACTTGAGCAAAGTGTTCAAGAAACACCCAAATGGAATCAAACTGTTCAAGGAATAAAAGAAGGGAAGGACTTTCAAAAAGGTCAATTTGGTAAACCCACTGATGAATTAGCGGAAGAGTTGGCTATTCAAACGGTTGTTGGGAAAGCGGTTATGCCTTTGTTGGAAGAAATTTATGGAGGATACCAAGGATTAGATGAAGCTGGAGTCGTCTTTTCAGAAAGTAAGAGCATGGGAGCTGAGCAATCAGGTTTCTGGATTGGTATTAAAAGACCGGATGACCGATTGGAAAAGGTCCTAACTGAAATGCAAAAAAAGGTAGATGCTGGAGAAATCAAAGCGAAGTACCTTTTTATTTTCTATACTCCTTATACGACAGCTGAGAATAATGCTCTAATGAATAAAGTAAATGAAAAAGTGAGAGCCATTGCAAAAAATCATGAGACACCGGATCGTTTAGCTGGTGAAGTATCGGTGGATACAGTTACCGGTAATATTCAAATCGGACATAACTTTCTCACTGAAGACCAGAAATCAAACTTGGTTGACTCTTTTCCAAACAGGAAGGTCGTCTTTCATCAACAAGGTCGACTTGTACCCAAAAAAGGTGAAAAGGAAACCACTTATCCCAAAGAAAAATACACAGATGAGCTTTCTAAGGATGGAGGATATGTCATGAGTCTGAGTGAGGAGGGTATGCTTCTTGTTTCTGCAAAGGCAAGTGATTATAGTGAAAATGGAGGAGTGAATGAATATTATTCAGCCACGCATTATAGCTTTCCGGATGCATCCAAAAAATTAAAAGTCGGGCAAAGGGTTAATGTAGAAGCATCCGGGCCGATTATGGAATCATACCCCGGGAAGGGAAAAGCGCTTTATGTGGATGTTCTTCCTGAATATAAACCGAGTCATGCTGATTTGACAGAATCAGAAGTAGTTCAGCTGGGCATTGAGAAAGCGAAGAGTGATAAAGATAAGCATATACTTGCTATCCGTGATATCTCTTACAATGAGGATGATGACCAGTGGCTCGTTGTATTCGTAAGAGATAAAGAAGTAATCGAGATTATCTTCCCCGATGAAGAAAAGTAGGAAACTTAATGGAAAGAGTCCATGGATTCAAACTCCACGAACTCTTTTGCCATTAATATAATCGCTTAAATCCATCAAACTTGGAACTCCAATATGAGCCACTCAAACTAGTAATCTCGACGCCGTTGTCCCCTGCGTGGATAAATTGATTATCACCTAAATAAATACCCAGGTGAGAGATGCCTTTTTTATAGGTATTCTCAAAGAATACTAAATCACCGGGTTTTGGACTGTCAACATAATAAGATCTACTGTAATATCCTTCACTTGAGTATCTTTTCAACGATTGGCCTGCCTGTTTATGGACGTAATAGATGAATCCACTGCAATCAAAGCCGGCAGGTGTTGTGCCTCCCCATAAATAAGGGGTACCGAGGAGCATTTTTGCCTGAGTGAGCACATCGGTACTGTTCTGAGAGCCAGTCCCAGGGGTAGGTGGATCAATAGAACTGCCTATTGAAAGAACCTGACCAGCCAAAATACGGTCACTAGTAAGGTTATTCCAGGTTTTTAAGTCATGTAATGAAACATTGAAACGATTGCCGATTGCTGATAGAGAATCTCCAGGCTGGACTGTATATTTTTTACTCTCTGTCGGATCCACGGGAACTGTGGGTTCCTCTTTCGGTGGGTTCCCATCGTTTCTGCCTGTTTTCAGCTGTTGGCCAATATAAATCGTATCATTTTTTAAGCCATTCAGATCTTTAATCTGTTGAATAGTCATACCGAATCTTACACTGATGTGTGACAAAGTATCTCCAGGAGTTACTGTGTATGTAGCGGTTTGTTGAGCAATTGGGCTGCTTGATTCATTTGTTTCGGGTGTTGATCTGTTGGATACTATCAACTTTTGTCCTGGGAAAATTAAATGACTTGTAAGGTTGTTGCGGTTCATCAGATCCGAAATTGAAAGAGAAAATAATTTAGCTATTTTTCCAAGAGTATCACCGGATTTAACTTCATATGATTTGGTTGATACAGTTCCAGAAGTAGGAAGATCTTCCTTAGGTTTGATTTGAGGCATAGAGCTTGTCTGAACAATTTTCAGAACTTGGTTTGGAAAAATAACATCTTTTGACAAGTTATTCAATGCTTTTAAATCGTTCACATTTGTATTGTATTTTTTTGAGATCGACCATAAAGATTCACCGGACTCGACTTTATGGGTGCTGGCGGAAGCATGTGCAATGAAACCGGAAGATAAAATTGCCGTTGTCGTCACTGTTACGATCGCTTTTTTCAATTTGTCTTTTCTCCTTTTCAGCATGGAATATTGGTTGATTCCGACATCTTTTATCATATAGTGGAAGATTATAGTATTAATTAGAATATATCATAAAATATTGTTGTGAAGTCTAAATTTTATGAAAGTTTTTGTGGGGAAAAGGGATTATGTTTTATGAAGTTAATCTGAATGTGAAGATTCAAAAGTTGGAGTTTTTGGGGGATGTCATAGTAGAGTGATAGATGAAACGCTGTGAGAGATCCATTATGTAATTTACTTTGAAAAGGTAATACAATGAAGTAGCCCCTGAAGGTAGCGTGGTATTTTATCATTTCAATTTTAGCAACCACGTACAAGAAAGACATTGGTTGGTGGTTTTTGGTTATATGTGCAGCGGTATTGCTTTTGGATGATGAAATGACAACGAGATAATTAAAAAGAATTGAATATAAAACTAAAAACGCTTGGAGTCTCCAAGCGTTTTATTATTATCCTGTAATGTCCAGTTGGCTTAGATCGTCGCTGTTTCCTTCTCACGCTCAATCACTGCCAAACGCTCTGCCACTTCTTCCTCTGTTAAACTATGCTCCACAATGTAGCGGTTCTCAGGGCTCTTGCGGCACTCATCAGAGCAGCTTCTCATATATTTATGCTCATTTTCTTCAGAGCAAAGAATTTTACGGTTACAAGGTGGGTGTGCGCAGTTTACGTAGCGTTCACAAGGTTCACCTGTGTAGAAATCTTTCCCTACGACAACGTGCTCAGTCTGGTTGACAGGAACACCGATACGCTCGTCGAACACATAAAGCTGACCATCCCACAGTTGACCTTTTACTTCAGGATCTTTACCGTAGGTTGCGATTCCACCGTGCAGCTGTGCCACATTCTCAAAGCCTTCTTTTACTAACCAGCCTGAGAATTTTTCACAGCGGATACCACCCGTGCAATACGTGATGATCTTTTTGCCTTCCAGTAAATCTTTATTGTCACGGACCCAGTTCGGAAGATCACGAAAGTTCTTGATATCCGGCTTCACAGCCCCTCTGAAGTGTCCTAGTTCATATTCATAATCGTTACGTGCATCAAGAAGAATCGTATCTTCCTGTTGGATTTGTTCAAAGAAATCCTTAGGTTCAAGGTATTCACCTGTAAGCTCATTTGGATTCACATCATCTTCAAGACGAAGAGTCACAAGCTCTGGACGGTGCTTGACTTTCAATTTCTTGAACGCATGCTCGTCTGCTTCGTCAATTTTGAACACAGTGTCCTTGAAATGAGGATCCTGTCTCATTGCTTCCATATAGGCATCCGTCTGCTCGATCGTTCCGGAGCATGTTCCGTTGATTCCTTCGGATGAAATCAGGATACGTCCCATCAGGCCAAGGTCCGAGCACATTTGTTTGTGCTGTGCAGTGACTTCCTCCGGATTCTCAATGTCAACATAGTTGTAATACAGTAGTACTCGATAATCTTTCATGTTTATTTCCACCTATCGATATATATTTGCAAGATATAATCTTAGGATTCAGTTCCTTATTACTCTTACGATGTACTATTATAACAAATTTTTATGAAATTGCATCATGTGTAGGGGATAAATGCTGGTGATTGTGAGGAAAAGGTGGTGGATATTGGGTTTCGTGGGGGATGGTTGTGGCGATAGTGGTGGGATATGAGCCTTATTCAGGATTTATCTGCCATTTTTCGGGTTTGCGTGCCATATTCCATTTTTATCTGCCAAAAATCCAATATACGTGCCATTGGCTATAACTCGACAAATTTAGCCGGTACTCAATAAGAGAATGTCCTACCACCAATTCATTAAATTTGTAAATATGGATAGTATTTGAAACAATGAATATAACAAATAATAAGGGGCTGTCACTACATATGGTCAAAAAAATCATGCTGCTTTGTTTCTTTGTCGCTCTCAGTCTAATGGCCGCAGGATGTCAGGAGAAACCTCAGCCTGATGACCGCCTGCAGACATACGTTGATCTTTGGAACAAAGAGAAATTTGATGAAATGTTTAAGGACTACATAACCTCCTCAACCAAAGATACCTACAAAAAAGAAGACTTCGTCACGAGATATAAAGACATCTATAAAGATCTGGAAGTAAAGGATGTGAAAATATCCTTTAAAAAGCCGGATCAAGAAGTGGACTGGGACAAAGAAACGAAAGCTAAATTCCCCATGACCATTTCGTTCAAAACTCTGGCCGGTGAAGTGTCGTATAAAAAAGATGTCACGTTAACCAAAGAAAAGAAGGATGACGATGAAAACTGGTTCGTGAAATGGGATCCTTCGTTTATCCTGCCTGAAATGGAAAAGGACGATAAGGTCGGTGTTGAGAGTATTTCGGCCAAGCGCGGGGAAATCCTGGACCGGAATCAGCAGCCTCTTGCGATCAACGGAGAAGCATTCGAGCTTGGGATTGTGCCGAAAGAGTTTAATGAAAATGACATGAGTAAGCTGTCATTCTTACTCGATTTATCACCAGAACAAATAAAGAGTAAGCTGGACGCAAGCTGGGTGAAGCCTGACTATTTTGTTCCTATTAAAAAAATTGCCTTAAAAGAGCGTCCTCTCGCTCTTGAAGTAATCGATTTGGACGGACTTTACTCTAAAAGGGTGTCGGCAAGGGAATATCCATATGGAGAAGCCACCGCTCATCTCACCGGCTACATCGGAAAGCTTACGGCAGAGAAATTGGAAAAGCTGAAAGACAAAGGCTATACCGCTCAGTCCTTGATGGGCTTAAGCGGTGCAGAGGAAGTATATGAAGATCAGCTGCGAGGCAAGAACGGACAGCGGGTTTATCTAAAGAAACAGGATTCAGAAGAAGCTGTAACCGTGGTCGAGCAACCTGTTCAGGATGGGAAGAACATTACGTTGACCATCGATGCCGAAATGCAAAAGAAAATATATGCTCAGATGAAGGATGAGGCAGGGACCGCGGCAGCCATCAATCCTCAAACGGGAGAGGCGTTGGCTCTTGTGAGCACACCCGCTTATGATCCGAATGAGTTCGTATTAGGGATGTCTTCTGAGGCATATAAACAATTGAACGAAGATCCGAAGAAGCCACTACGGAACCGATTTCCGCTTACCTATTCACCAGGATCGACCATGAAGGGCATCACCGCCTCCGTCGGACTAAAATCCGGCAAGCTGGACCCTAAGAAAATCTATGACATCAAAGGGAAGACGTGGAAAAAGGATGAGTCGTGGGGGAATTACAAAGTCGTCCGTGTCTTTGATAATGAAAGCAGGGTGGATTTAGAAAGCGCCCTTAAATTCTCGGATAACATCTATTTTGCCCGTGTTGGATTAGAGATGGGTTCGGACACCTTTATTTCCGGTTTGAAGGATTTCGGCTTTGGCGAAGAGATTCCGATGTCTTATCCGATCTATAAATCACAAGTCTCGAACGACGGCAGTATCTCTAAAGAAGTCCAGTTGGCCGATTCTGCTTTTGGTCAAGGTGAGGTACTGATGAGCATCGTTCACCTGGCAAGTGCTTACGGCGGCATCATCCATGATGGAACCATGATGGAACCGCGACTTCTGAAGGACAGAGAGCAAAAGGTGTGGAAGAAGGATTTGCTTTCGAAAGAACAAGCAGACATGATGAAGACGAATTTGAGGAAGGTCGTCACAGAAGGAATTGCCGGTAAGGCAAGCGTAGAGGGGAAAGCAATCGCAGGCAAGACCGGGACGGCAGAAATCAAGTCAGAGCAAGGGACAACCGGAACGGAAAATGGGCTGTTCGTTTCATATGACCAGAATGACCCGTCGATGGTTTTGGCCATGCTCCTTGAAGATGTGCAGGACGCCGGTGGCAGTACCCATACAGTCCAGGTGGCAAAGAAGTTTTACGATAGCTGGAAATAATGGCAGAGAGGGGCGGATGCTCCTCTCTTTTTGTCACTATGTTCCATGACGCTTTTCCCGACGATTCCGCTTTCAATCTGTGATATGATAGACAGAATGACCGACGTGGTTGAAATACAACAGGGGTGATCAATGTGAATATATTTTTAACGGGATCGACAGGTTTTCTTGGTGGAAAGCTGATTAAGAACCTTTTACAAAATCACAGGAATGAAGTGTATATATTAGTAAGGAATGTTGGGAAGGCCGAGAGATTAAGAGATTCATTTCCAGAAAAAGATCAAAGGAGAATTCATATTTTTCAAGGGGATATCACGGTTCCACATGCCGGACTGAGCATGGATGATCTGGAATGGTTAAAGGATAAGATTGATGCCGTTTATCATCTGGCAGCCCTTGTGAAATTTGATCAAGATCTGCGTGATGAATTATTTGCCGCAAATTACGATGGGACGAAGCACATACTGGAACTTGCAGCACGTCTTCAAGTGAAAAAATTCTATTATGTGAGTACGGCTTACACGGTAGGGAAGTTATCCGAAGGTGTGGAGGAGCTTTATCCTCAAGACGGAAGGTTTAACAATCCATACGAAGAGAGTAAAGTGAAATCCGAGCATCTTGTGTTTTCATACCGGGACAAAATGGACGTATCCATCTTCCGTCCGGCCATCATTGTGGGAGATTCGAAAACCGGTGAAGCCGATTCGCAGTTTACCCTGTATGGTTTTATGCGTGCTCTCGCCGTTTTCAAGCGGAAGACTGCGAGACGAAAAGGGGAAGAGCGTACGTACAGGCTGGTAGCCGCCAAGAACGGTACATCCAATCTCGTACCGGTGGACTATGTAGCAGACATTTTAAGCCTGGCTCCTGACAAAGCACAGCCGGACAAGATCTATAATATAACTAACCCGAATCCACCTGAAAACATTGAACTGCTCAACATGTTGAAGGATGCCCTTGAATTTCAAAATTTATCTGTAGTTGAGAATATTGGAGCATATGAATTGGATGAAGAAGAAGTAAAGCTTAACAGCTTGATTGATGTGTTTAAAATATACCTGGCTGGCGCATTAACATTTGATGACCGGAATACCCAAGAGCTGATCGAAGGGACGGATGTATCTCATCTGGAGATGTCGGAAGAGACGATCGAGATGATCATTCGTGAAGGATATGGAGAGAATAGTGGGAAACTAACGGTATAATTGAAGAAAACCCAAAAGGATTATCCTTTTGGGTTTTCTTATTATAATGCGGTCACCATCCCACCGTCCACCACAAGGGATTGTCCCGTTAAATAGGTGTTGGCGTCAGAGACTAAGAACGCTATCACTTTGGCAAACTCATCGGGCTCACCATAGCGTCCTATAGGAATCGCTTTTTCGCTCATACTCTTTAACTCTTCCGAGGATATATTGCGCTTTTCAGCGTTTAACTGATCCAGCTCTGCGACCCGATCTGTTGCGATTCTTCCAGGACCGACCGTGTTGATGAGGATCTGATCCTGTGCGAGTTCCCTTGATAAGCTCTTAGACAATCCAACCATTCCTGTCCTGAAGGTGTTGGATAGAATCAGGCCGTCGATGGATTGCTTTGTGGATGAAGAAGCGATATTCACGATTCGTCCACCATTCACCTTTTTCATATGAGGGATTACCTCTCTGATCGTTCGGATATAACTGAGCAGGTTCAATTCGAAGGCATATTGCCAGTCGTCATCATCAAATTCCTGGAATCCTCCTGCTGGTGGACCGCCGGTATTATTGACGAGAATGTCAACACCACCTAGTTTCGTAACTGCTGTTTCAACGAGTGATCGGATTTCTTCAGGTTTCGTCATGTCGCAAGTCATGTAATGTATATGCTGATTATCTGACAGTTTCATGATTTCACTTGCTGCCTTCTGAAGCTCGTCTTCATTTCGACTGGAAATAAGCACGCGTGCACCTTCTTTTGCCAGCTCAAGTGCCGTTGCTTTTCCTAAACCTTTACTTGATGCGGTCACAATCACTGCTTTATCTTTTAAACCGAAATCCATTCATATCCACCTCATTTAATGGTTTATATTAATCTCTTTACTTATCGTTTTACCCTTTCCCTGGTAGTTCCAAAACAGTACGAAAACAAACACGGTGAACCCGATGATATCTGTGATCCAGCCAGGGTAAATCAGGAGAAAAGCGGCAATCGTGCTGATGAGTCTCAGGCTGACAGGGAATTCCTTCTTGAAATAGCCCTCAATGGATACAGATAAAAGAAATACGCCGATGACAGAGGTGATGGTGAGAGTGATGATGCTTGTAACCGTAGCATCCACCATCAACATCTCATGGGAAAACACGAACATAAACGGAACGATGAATCCAGCTATGGCGAGCCTCATCGCCTGGAATCCCGT
Organism: Rossellomorea sp. YZS02; assembly: GCF_033963925.1. Taxonomy (NCBI): domain Bacteria; kingdom Bacillati; phylum Bacillota; class Bacilli; order Caryophanales; family Bacillaceae; genus Rossellomorea; species Rossellomorea sp. YZS02. The sequence continues at coordinate 91,144 of NZ_JAXBLY010000005.1, forward strand.
CTTCGTCGGATCACCGCCGCTGATTCCTGCCCCGGCAAAGGCTGCCAATGCGACAGGCGGTGTGATATTCGCAAAGATTCCAAAATAGAATACAAACATATGAGCCACAAACACAGCCGTTTCCGTCGATCCTGCCAGTTCACGGAACAGTGGCAATTGTAATAGAATCGGAGCTGCCATGGTGCTTGTAATGATATAGGTTGGTATACTTGGTAGTCCCATTCCCAACACGATAGACGTTACCATCGTCAGAAGTAAAGTAATCACCAGCTGAAGAAGCGGACTGTCGATCATTTCACCAATACCAACAATGCTGTTTGCTAACTCAAGAGCAACGCCCGTAAGAGAAGCCACCCCTACCACAATCCCCACGGCACCGCAGGCAACGGCAACAGGGATTGTCGTTTTGGCCCCTTCTTCCAATGCCTGTACACAATCCTTCAAGCCGATTTCTTCGGCTTCCAGATTCTTCGTTTTTCTAAACAGGTTGATGACTAATGGGATCACAATGACCAACAGCAGTTCCCACCAGCTGCTTTTCAGTGGGGGAATCCCATCTCCTGATAAAAGCCCATTCACCTGCGGTTGAAAAACAAAGAATACGCCTAAGAGAGTGAATAGAGCCAGAACCTGCTTCGATCCGGAAATGATGATCGTAGCTAAAATCGACCAGAAGGCAGCGTAGAATGGTGTTTTTCCTGAGAATAATAAGTAAAGGAGAATCACCATCGGGATAATCAGATGTCCCCGTTCAGCGAGCACTGCCTTCACGGATGGAAGTTCTGATTTCGGTACTCCGTGTAATCCGCGCTTGGAAGCTCTAAAGTGCACCTGTAGCAGAATGCCGATGTAGAAAAGCAGGGCAGGGATAATCCCTGCCAAGATCACCTTGGTATAAGGGATATTAAGATTCTCAGCCATAATAAAGGCCGCTGCACCCATGATCGGAGGAAGAATTTGTCCACCGACACTTGCTGCTGATTCGACCGCGCCTGCAAACTCTTTCTTATATCCGATTTTCTTCATCAATGGGATGGTGAAGGCACCGGTCGTCACGACATTGGCAACGGCCGACCCGTTAATGGAACCAAGGAATCCACTGGCAATGACCGCCACTTTGGCGGGACCGCCCTTTGTATGACCGGCAACAGCCAGAGCCAAATCATTAAATAATTTCCCCATTCCGGAGCGGCTCAGGAATGCTCCAAATAAGATGAATAGAATGATGTAGCTTGCAGACACGCCGATCGCTGTACCAAGAATTCCTTCTGTAATATAGACCAGCTGGGAAATCATTTTCTTCGTTACAGTCAAAGTGATCTGTGAATTCAATTCCGGATAAATGGACAGCTTCACGTAGAGTCCGTAAATTAAGAATCCCACGGCCAGCAGGGTTAAACCCCAACCAGTCACACGTCTTGTCAATTCGAGAAGAAGAATGATGACAAGGATTCCGACATAGAAATCCATATCATTGATTTGTCCGCCTGTCCGGATGATCCGTTCGGCGCTGAATAACATATAAATGCTAACAAATAACGATAATCCGCTGAATATATAATCATAGAAAGGAACAGACTGATCTTTCTTTTTACTCACCATAGGGTAGAGGATAAAGCCGATCGCCATCAGTCCATATAAGTGAATACTTCGCTGCTTCACATCAACCAGGGCTCCAGCGTAGGACGTATATAAATGAAAGAGGGCAATCCCGGCTGCTAGTACTAACAGGAAGAGAGCGATCACCTTCGGAACCTTGCTCCTCGTATTCCCCTCCCGGTCCAACTCTTCCACCGATGTATTCTTCTGATTTTTCATTATGAGTCACCTCGCTTAATCTTTAACCATCATAGATAACACTTTATACAGAGGGACGGACCTCACCGATAATTCGTAGGACACTTGAGGATCAAGGGCAATGGTCTCTCCGTTCATTAGGATGCGATGATTTGTTTCCTTACCTGTTTGAAAGCGTAGTGAGCTTCCGATCACTTGATGGATGCCTGTCATATAGACCCAGCCATCTTTTATATATGTATCTTCTCCTGCGTGATCAGGGACGCCGGCTCCGAACGTTTTGAACCGGGTTGAAGTCAATAGAATGGTTTTATCTTGAATATGAAAGAATTCTTCCCAATCTTCTTTTTCAACAGAATGGGTCCAGCGTATGGAAACGTCTTTCTCTTCTAAAAACGGCTGAACGATTTTTATTTTATTTTCATAGGATAAGAGCAATGTATTCATTGGGACAAAGGCGGAAAGAGAGAGAAGGATAATCATAACCAGTATTCTTTTTTTCATAGATAGAAAGAAGAGGGCACCAGGATTGATGCCCTTTTTCGATTATTCCAGTAACCCTTTTTCTTCATAAAACTTCTTTGCCCCTGGGTGAAGAGGCGCGATGAGGCCCTTCGCCATTTCGTCCCGGTTCACTTCCTTAAGCGGTGCAACTGCTACAGCGTCTGTTCCTAAGTAGTCATAATACCGCTTCGTTAAGTCATACACCGTGTCTTCACTTAGATCCTTAGAAACAATCAGCATGTTCTGGATACCAACGGTTTCAACTTTCTTATCGAGGTTGTATTTCGCTTTGTCACCGGATTCGATTGTGAACGTTTTATAAAATGGGTATTTCTCCATTAGTTTATCAGCGAGATCTCCATTGATTTCAACAAACGACACATCGTTTTGCTGCATAAGATCGGTGATATTACTATTCGGTACTCCTGATGTAAAGAAAGCAGCATCCAACGTTCCATTCTTCATTTCCTGAACAGAATCCGCGTAGCCCGTATGAGTCACTTTCTCCAGGTCGTCATACGTTAAACCGGCAGCTTCCAACACCTTTTTAGCGCTCTGTTCCACACCCGATCCAACCTGTCCGACGCCTACTTTCTTACCTTTTAAATCTTCAATGCTCTTAATTCCGCTATCAGACATCGCCACAACCTGCACGACGTTTTGATACATACCTGCAATCGCCTGGACATCGACCTTGTTCCCTTCGAATTGTCCTTTTCCTTCCACTGCATCATACGCCACATCACTCATTACGATCGCCATTTGGTTTAACCCGTCGGTGATGTTTTGGATGTTGGCAACAGAAGCACCTGTCGATTCCACTGTCACGTTTCCGATTGAATCACTTTCTTCAAAAATCGGCTTTAATGATCCGCCGATTGCATAATAAGCTCCTGATGTACCACCTGTACCAAATACGATGGATTGACTGGATGAATCACTGCCACTTCCGGATTCTCCTCCGCTTGCGTCGTCGCTTCCGCAGGCAGCCAGCAAGAGTGAGACAAGGGCTATGATTGAAATCCATTTGAATTTTTTCATCGTTTCGTCCTCCTTTTTATTACCTATTTAGAATGGTAACGCTTTCAATTAAATATTAGAATATTTAGAACATAAAGGACATTTTGGTCTTTTTGGTCTTTGTTTGGACAAAAAAAGATGAGGCAAAAACGGCCTCATCCTTTCTCTTTCCACTGATAACGATTGACGGGTCTTCCAATACTGCCATACTCGATAACCATTTGAACCTGGTCCGATTTAAGCAGGTAATCTAAGTATCTCCGGGCAGTGACGCGGGCAATCCCGATTCCTTCCGCCGTTTCTTCTGCTGAAAGGGGGAGAGATTGTCCAGAGAGAAACTGAACGATTTGTTCAAGGGTTTGCTGGTTCAATCCTTTTGGTAAGTCTACTATTTGTTTGTCAGTTTTTGCAGGGGAGGGACCTCCTTGCAGTCGATCAATTTCCTCCTGGCCAATCGTACCGTCCCCCATCATGTGTTGTTTAAAAGATTGATATTTTTTAAGTGCCTGTTTTAACCGCTCAAACTTGAAAGGCTTGATGATGTAATCAACTACTCCCAGCCTCATCATCGTCCGGATAGTCTCTTTATCCTGTGCGGCCGATATCACAATCACATCCACGTCTGTGTCTTGCTTTCTAAAGGCTTGTAAGGTTTCTAGACCATTTTGTTTCGGCATGAAATTGTCCAGGAGAATAAGGTCCGGTTGGAAAGAGGCTACCTTCTCAGCACCCTCTTGGCCGTTTCCTGCAATGGCGCAGACTGCAAAGCCCGGTACCCGTTCGATAAACATCCGATTGACCTCCTGAACCATCGGATCATCTTCTATAAGCAGTACGTTAATCAGTTTCTTCATGAGTCTTCCCTCCGTTCATGGGAAAAGTAAGTTGGAAAAGCGTTCCTTCATGCGGTGTTGATTCTACGTTGATTTGGCCATTCGCTTTCTCAACGATGCTGTGAATTAAATAAAGTCCGATTCCCGACCCGTCCTTTCCTTTGGTCGTATACCCTTTCTGGAATAACTGTGGAATCTGTTCGTTTGACATTCCGATGCCATTATCCTCAATCTCGAGATGAAACGTATCCCGCTCTTCTTTTAGATAGAGATGAATGAACTTTGATTCATCACTCATCTTCTTTAAAGCATAGAAACTATTTTCAATGAAGTTTCCAAGTAGAATCACCAAATCATGTTCATCCAACAGAGGAGGGGGAGAGGAAAGATAGCTATCGGGATCAATCTTCACCTCGATTCCCATTTCTTTTCCACGCATGATCTTGCCAAGGAGCAAACCTTTCAACCGGTCAAGCTTGATTCGCTGGGCCAGAAAAGCAGAGAGGTCGTCCTTTTCCTGAGAAGACTGAAAGATATATTCGAGTGCTTTCTCATTTTTTTCCAGTTGAATCAGTCCGGCAACAGTATGTAATGTATTCTGGTGTTCATGAGTTTGAACCCTTAATGCCTCAATGAATTCTTTCACCCCGGTCAGTTCTTCCGCAAGCGTCGTCATTTCTGTTCGGTCCTGGAACACGGCGACAGCTCCTACGATCTGTTCGTTTACCAAAATAGGAACCCTGGAGCTTAATACAATCTTGTTCCCTAATTTCATTTCTTCACGATAAATAGGATCTTTTGCTGTCATGATTTCAGGCAATTTAGAAGAAGGCAGGATCTCCTGAATGGGTTTTCCGGTTAGATGCCCGTTTACCTGTACAATGTCTTTGGCCTTTTCGTTAAACACGGTGATTCTTTGTTGATTATCGATGGCGATGATTCCTTCATTCATCGCTTGAAATGTTGCCGTCCGTTCCACCAGGAGCTTTCCAATTTCATGGGGTTCAAGCTGAAAGGTATCTTTCTTGATTTGTCTTGCTAACAACCATGAACCCATCATCCCAAATAAAAGAGTGATCGCCCCTATGATCATCAGTTCATTTTGTAGATTCCTCATAATATCAAGGGTAGAAGGGAGAAGAATTCCGACGACTACGACACCGATTTGCTTGTGATCGGCGTTCATAACAGGTACAAACCCTCTCACCGCCATGCCGAGCTCGCCTTTAGCTGTTGAAACATAACTGTGCTCGGCGAAAGCCGGGCCCTCATCTTTCCCGGCCGATATCGTCCCAAGCTGCTCATCGGAGGGGTGGGAGTACCGAATGCGATTCATATTGAGCACAACGATATAGTCTGATCCATTGACGGTTCTGATGTTCTCGACCATCGGTTGAATGACCTTCCAGCCCTGTGACTCTTCCAGATGAATTTGAACGGTAGGGAGATTCGCCACAGTCCTGGCGGTAATTAGTGCCTGGTTTCCTAATTCCTCTTTCTTCATCTCGATTGCTTTTCCAACAAAAATAATGAATCCGATGATAAGGGCAAATAAGACAACCCCGAAGGATAAAATCGTCATTTTCCAGCGAATAGGCATGTGTTTTCGGTTCATTCTGAATATTCCTTCCTCTTTGTTCAAAGTTATTGTACCATTTTTAATAGAATCTGAAAGAGGAGGATTCAGCTTGTGAGGACCTTTTTATTTATAGGTTTCTTTATATTGACAGGGATTGTGACTGCCTATGTGGTTGGATTTCAAAGCCGTGATGGGTTCTCCGCTGAATATGACGATGATCAAGAAAAAATGAGGGGTCAAATCGTCATCAAGGTGAGTCATGTCGTGTCGGAAAACACACCTAAAGGAAAAGCGGTAAGGCGCTTTAAAGCTCTTGTAGAAGAGAGTACAAAGGGAAAAGTAAAGGTGGAGATCTACCCGAACGGATCTCTTTATTCAGATATTAGTGAATGGGATGCCCTTAAGAATAATAATGTGCAAATGATCATCCCGGCTACATCCAAAGTATCTTACTATGTACCTGAGTTTGGATTATTTGATTTACCCTTTGCCTTTAAGAGTTATGATCAAGTTCAACAAGCATTTGAAGGGGAGATAGGGAAACTATTACTAGAGAAAGTAGAAGAACGTGAAGGCGTGAAGGGTGTTACCTTCTGGTATAACGGTTTTAAACAAATTACGAATAATAAGCGTCCTTTAATCACCCCCGCAGATTTCAATCGACTACATTTTCGCACAATGCCGGGTGAAGTCATTAAAGATCAATACCAAACCATGGGGGCAGCGGTAAGTGATCTCCCATTTAATAAAACGTATGAGAATCTTGAGGTTGGTTTTATTGACGGACAGGAGAATACGATCACTAATATTTACTCTAAAAAGCTTTATGACCATCAATCGTATCTTACGGTCAGCAATCATTCCTATCTTGGATACGTGGTGTTGATGAACGAAGAGTTTTGGGATGGGTTACCTGAGGAGTACCAGGAAGAAATAGACAGTGCGATGGTACAAACAACAGACTGGATCCGCAGACATTCCATTGAAATGAATGATAGTCAAATGAGGGAGATAAAGCGAAATACCGATTTGGATGTTCATATTCTGTTGAATGGAGAGAAAGAAGAGTGGAAAGAGAAGCTGGCACCTTTGTATGAGAAGTATGAGGATGTATTTGGGGAGGAATTGATGAGAAAGTTGAGAGAAATCAACGGAAGCACAGGACAATAGAGTTTTTGAATCCCACGTTTATCCCTGTACACTTTTAAAACGTAGAATTTGGAAATATTACCTCCTTCATCACTAGAAAAAATCATCGCCAACAGATACGGTTTTGCTTCTATATATGGTAATATAAGAAAATGTAAAGACAGTAAATCAACGCACCACATTACATAGAGTTAGGAGAATGATCAATGAGTAAAACACTAATTTTCGGCCACAAAAATCCTGACACGGATACGATTACATCTGCACTGGTATATGCTGATTTGAAAACGAAGATCGGCATGGACGTCGAGCCTGTACGTTTAGGTGAAGTGAACGGCGAAACGCAATATGCCCTTGATTATTTCAACGTAGAGGCCCCTCGTTTAGTAGAAAAGGTTGCCGGTGAAACCGATACGGTCATCCTAGTTGATCACAACGAGCGTCAGCAAAGTGCTGAGGACATCGAGGAAGTCCGCGTTCTTGAAGTCATCGATCACCACCGTATCGCGAACTTTGAAACCGCAGATCCCCTGTACTACCGCGCTGAGCCGGTTGGCTGTACGGCAACGATCTTAAACAAGATCTACAAAGAAAAAGGCGTGGAAGTGACGAAGGAAATGGCTGGATTGATGCTTTCAGCAATTATCTCGGATTCCCTTCTATTTAAATCTCCTACGTGCACAGACGAAGACGTAGCGGCAGCAAAAGAACTGGCTGAAATCGCAGGAGTCGATCCGGAAGTGTACGGCTTGGAAATGCTGAAAGCCGGCGCGAACATGAGCACGAAATCAGTCGCTGAACTTGTGACTCTAGATGCGAAAGAATTCTCGATGGGTACCGCGAAAGTGGAAGTAGCTCAAATCAACGTTGTCGATACGAATGATGTATTCGGTCGCCAGGCGGAAGTGGAAGCTGCTATGGAAACGATGATTAAGGAAAAAGGACTGGACCTGTTCCTTCTTGTTGTCACGGACATCCTGGAAAACGACTCTACGGCACTTGCTCTTGGTAGCAAAGCAGGAGAGGTTGAAAAAGCATTTAATGTAACGCTCGAAAATAACACGGCGCTATTAAAAGGCGTGGTATCCCGTAAGAAGCAGATCGTACCTGTGTTGACGGATGCGATGAAATAATATGGTGAAAGAAGTAGCCTTAGGCTGCTTTTTTTTTTGAATAAAAGAGGGTAATAAGTCCTGCCTTTTGTGATAATATGTAATTTGTATAATTATTCCATAGGGAGGCTTCTTCTAATGAGCTATCTTTTATTACTATTCATAGTGATGGTGATTCTTGCTTCATCCCCATCATTTAAAGGAAAGATTGGAGAAAGAAAAGTGAAGTACTACCTCAGTAAACTGAACCCGGATCGTTATGTTGTTTTACACGATGTTTTGCTCCCTTCGCAAAATGGTAAAACCACTCAGATTGATCATGTGGTTCTTTCAGGAGCCGGAATCTTTGTGATCGAAACAAAAAATTATCAAGGCTGGATATACGGGAGCGAAAGAAGTAAAAAGTGGACCCAGGTCATTTATAAGCGTAAGCAATCCTTTCATAATCCGCTTCACCAAAACTATGGCCATATTAAGGCCATTGAAAATTTGATTGGCAGTCAAATTCAACCTCCTTATTATTCAGTGATTGCCTTCGATCCCAGGTCCACTATTAAAAAAATGGATATCACTTCCCCTCAATCTTTCGTTATCCATTCCAATCAACTGGTAGAACTTATTGAGAAGCATGATGAGTCAGTCCTTAGCCGCTTTCAAATAAAGGGAATCTCTGAACGGCTGAAGTCAAGGATGATAGTAGAAAATAAAGCAGCCAAAGCACATATTAAACAAGTCAGGGTAGATCAACAAGAAAAGAAGCGAATAGTGAATTCAGGTGTTTGCCCTAAGTGTGGAAATTCATTGGTGACCCGAAACCGTAAAGATGGGACAGGAACATTTAAAGGGTGCAGTAACTTTCCGAATTGTCGGTTTATAGCTTAATGATATGATAGATATTTGATGAGAGAGGGGAGACATCATGAATTTCAAAAAAAATCCACCTTATGAATCAAAGGTCCGTCCCTCATAATTTCGTTTAATTCACATATATTGCTCATCTGCTCATAAAGATAGGAGTAGATGAGTTTATTTGAGGTGGGGAGATATGAGGAAGAGGAGGAGTCCGGTTCCTTTTTTGCTTTTGGGGATAGGTGTGATGTTCACATTGATTTTTCTATTTATAAATGTAGGAGATAGGCACTCGAATAATCCCGAACAAGTAATGAAAGATTTTTATGATTTTGAGAAAATGGGTGATTTTGGTAGTTCGTGGGATCTATTTCATTCTGAGATGAAGAAAAAGTTTAGTAAATCTACTTATATCCAGACCAAGAATCATGTGTTCATGGGGCATATGGGTGTGGACACCTTTAAGGTGGAAATCGAAGAGATAACCGATCAAAAAGAATTCAAATTCAGTAAAGATGGACCAACTTTTAAAAATGTAAAAAAAGGTAAAGTAGCGATGAAATACGACAGTCAATTTGGAAAATTGACCATTTATCAGACATGCTATACTGTACAGGAAGAGGGGGAGTGGAAAATCCTTTGGGATTATCAATTCTGACATCTTGTCGTCATTTCAAAGAATATACCTCGTCTTCATTTGATAACAAAAAAAAGAGCACTTCTCACTAGGAAAAGTGCCGTCCAAAGGTATTGTAATTTGTCGTTACATTTATTAAAACATAGTTCTAAAATATATGTATTTAGACTCTCGCATTGAATAGGCATTAATATGATGAGAAAACAGTTGAATAATCCATTATTCTAGTAAAATATAAATATGTTAATATTTTTATTTCGATCTTATTTAATGACAGGGGTTTCTACATCTTTCACCCAGTCCATAATAAAGGGTTCTTGATGAGAATTAATATTTAAGGGAAGGTCTTGCTTTGAAATGAATGAAAGTTCGCTGCTTTCAATGTTTTTCTGCAATAGTCCCTTATATTCGGTGGCAAGGAAAATGATTTGAACACTGTATACTCTATCTCCATTTGGGTATGTCGCGAACCCTTTACTACCTGAGTAAATTCTGAATAGCTTAAGATTGGTGATCTCTAAGTTTGTTTCTTCGTACACTTCCCTTTTGACGGTCTCTTCAAAGAATTCTCCAATTTCCATTATTCCACCCGGTATCCCCCATAAACCATCAGGAAATCTTCTTTGAAGAAGAAGTTTTCCTTCTTTATCTTGTATAAATGCCCCGCATCCCACTGTTAAAAGGGTATCATTTCCGATTTTTTCACGCATACTCTTTATATAATCATTCATAGATACTCTCCTCTCTTATAGTATGAATGGATCGAATATCCATAATATTACTTATTATAGAAAAATATAAATAAGATTGGCAAATTGATATACTATACATAACCAAAAAAAGAGCACCTCCCTGGAATGGGAAATGCTATCAAAAGGTATTGTAATTTGTCGTTACATGTATTAAATCATATTCCTGCAAGTTATGTATTGATGGTCTCAGGGCACTATTAGGTGTTAATAAAGCTGTAGGAGGAATTCCTTTAAGATTCCTAAAATAATATAAATATATTAATATTTCGAAAAGACATACCGCCTGAAGACTTTGAATGTGTGGTGAAAAGATGGATTATTCCATAGTTGGGAATAAGATAAAAGAATTAAGAAAAGCCATAGGATTAACCCAAGGTGAATTAGCGGATGGTGTGTGTACCCAGGCCCTCATCAGCCGAATAGAAAAAGGAGATGTATATCCTAGTGCGACATCGCTTTATCAAATATCCAAAAAGCTTGGGGTGGACATAAATTTCTTCTTCGAGATTGCTACGATTCCACGATTAGATTATGTAAAAGAAGTGGAAAGACAATTATGGAAGCTAAGAAGAGCGAGGCAGTTTGAGGAAATGATTGAAATAGTCAAGGTGGAAGAGAGAAATCAAGTATTTATCTCTCATCCATACAACTTCCAGCTTCTTCTCTGGCATAAGGGCATTTACCAATTCGAAGTTGAAAATGATAGTATAACTTCGTTAGAAACCTTACAATCCGCCTTTACCCTCACTCGGAATCTGAAAAAAGCATTATCGGAGAGGGAGATGGAAATTCAATTAACGATAGGTGCCATCCAATTTAAAGAAAATAATCTAGCAGAAGCATTAGAATGCTATCATAAAGTTGAAAATTCCCTAAGGCTAGAAGGGGAAGTTCATAACAAATCGATTAAAACCAGATTATTGTACAATATGGCAAGAGTATTTTCACGGCAATCAAGATTTGAAGAATCCATCGAATGCTGCCAAGAAGGGATACGGTGGTGTATCGATACGGAGAATTTACATTTGCTGGCGGAGTTGCATTATCATATCGGTTACAATTATGAACTTCAAAACAATTTCGTTATGGCTTTGTCTCATATAGAGAAGGCACTCTTGATTTTTGAAATGAAGGAAGATAAAAAATATTATCATTTCCTAAATGAAAAGAGAAACGTATACATAAATAAATTATCGGAATAGAGAGAAGTGGATGGGGCGATGGAGTAGGCGGTGAAACGAGAATAATCGCCATTTCATTTCTTTTGGGTTGAATAAATATCAGTTACACTGAACAATCAATAGAAAAAGCTTGAGGGAGTTCCCTCAAGCTTCTTTTCATTATTAATCGTCTTCTCCTATGATTTTCACTTCACGTTCAAGATCGACGTTAAACTTTTCTTTTACCGTTTTTTGAACATGTTCAATTAGGGCAATGTAGTCGGTTGCTGTTGCATTATTTTTGTTGACAATAAAACCTGCGTGCTTAGTTGAAACCTCGGCTCCACCGATGCTGGTACCTTGAAGTTCACTGTCTTGAATTAATTTACCTGCAAAGTATCCAGGCGGGCGCTTGAATACACTCCCACATGACGGATATTCTAGTGGCTGCTTAGATTCACGTTTATAGGTCAAGTCATCCATCAGCTCTTTGATTTCATCATAATTCCCTGGTTTTAAGCTAAAGGTCGCTTCAAGAACAATGTCTCCGTTTTCGGCAATATTACTGTGACGGTAATCCAGTTCAAGGTCTGCTGCTGTCCGCTTGACTAATTCTCCGTTCCGATCGACCACATAAGCATAATCCAATACATCGCTTATTTCTCCGCCATACGCACCTGCGTTCATAAACAATGCTCCGCCAACCGTCCCAGGAATTCCACAGGCAAACTCTAAGCCGGATAACCGTTCCGCTAGAGCTCTTCTTGATACATCGATGATAGCTGCGCCGCTTTGGGCAACGATCTGGGAGACGTTCGTCTTAATTTCATTGAAGTTCTTTAAGTGAAGAACCACTCCGCGAATTCCTCCGTCTTTCACGATCAGGTTCGACCCATTCCCTAACAGTGTGAAAGGAAAATCCATTTCGTTCGCCAGCTTCACGACACTCTGTACTTCTTCGTAGGTGGTAGGAGTAATGAAGAAATCCGCTTTTCCCCCGAGCTTTGTGTACAGATGGTTTCGTAATAATTCATCTGTTTTTATATTTTCCTCTGCTATGACGCCAGATAATCGTTGATAAATCTCATTCTTTTTTATCATTTAAATCAGTCCTATTAAAAAAGTAAATTTTATGTTCGTTATTTCAAATGAATCACTGTTATATTATATGCCTAATTGGGTAATAAGTTAAACCCTTTGAACATAAAACGCTTCTTTTCCCCCAAATAAGAAAGTGAACAAATTGACTTAAAGCATGAATAGTACCTTTTTTAACCATTTTTCTTCCTAATGTTTTTCCGACATTATCGATAATCGCCCCTCTATCCAACTCATAGTCAAAAGGTGTAATAACAGAAGGTAAGAAATATTTTCAATAATTAGAGGAAATTACCAAAAAATGCAGAATCATTTATGAGTGTTATATAACTCTAGGGGGAATCAGAATGATCTCTAATTGGAAAAAAGGGCTTGCTACCGGATTAGCCACTACAATGTTAATGGGTATTGTACTGCCAGACTTTACTTACGCTGAAAGCTCAAAAAAGCCTGAAGAAACATTACAAGATTTGAAGAATCGATTAGGTTTGGAAAAAAACGCTGCCAAGATTGCGAGTGTTACAAAGGATGAAAAGCAGGCCTTCACGAACGATCAGCTTATTATCCGCTACACATCACCAATCTCTGCAGCTCAGCATAAGAAGGCAGGCGGGACACTTAAGAAACGTATATCTTCACTCCATTATGATGTCATCACTGTCAGTAACCCCGACAACTTAATGAAGGTGGCAGAAAATTACGCCAACCTTCCAGGAGTTCGGGGTGTAACAAGAAGTGCTCTTGTACATAAAATGGATACGAGTGATTTTAAAGCGTCTAGAATGTACCATTTAAGCACCCTGTCCATAGAAAAGGCCCAGCGTTTAGCAGGTAAGAATAGAGTGAAGGTAGGGGTTATAGATACAGGGGTAGAAGTTAATCATCCAGAGTTGAAAAATAAGGTGGTCGTGAATAAGAATGCGATGAATCCTTTGAAAAAAGGACAGCCGGATATCCATGGAACACATGTATCAGGAATTATTGCAGCGGAAAAAGGAAATGGCATAGGTGGATTCGGAGTGGCACCAAACTCGGATATCGTGTCCATCGATGTGTTCAATCGTTCGATGTTCGTGACAGATTATACGATAGCTGAAGGAGTGCTAGAAGCGATCCGCCAAAAAGTGAAAGTCATTAATATGAGTTTAGGCACATATTTTCCTTCCCCAATCATCAAAGATGCTGTAAAACAAGCGACCGATGCAGGAATTATAGTGGTTGCTTCTGCAGGTAATGACGGAGCAGATATGGTTAATTATCCTGCTGCATTTGAAAATGTTATTAGCGTGGGGGCAACAAATGATAAAAATGAATTGGCTGAATTCTCAACCTATGGCAAGTCAGTGGATGTCGTTGCTCCTGGAGAACAAATTTATTCTCCGGTATTTGATTACGATAAAACATCTTCATTTGCGAAATTAAGTGGTACGTCCATGTCTGCTCCGATGGTGACAGGAGTTGTATCTTTATTATTATCAAAATATCCGAAGCTCTCTCCTTATCAGGTAAACTATATCTTGACTCAGACAACCAAGGATTTAGGAGAAAAAGGATATGATACAACATATGGGTATGGCATGATTGACCCGGTGAAAGTATTATCTTTCAATCCTAAGAATATTCCAGCTGACCCTAACATGACAGTGAATGAAGGGAAGAATAAAGCAACTCTTCTAAAAGTAGGAGATAAAGAAGTTCAAAAGGGTTCATTTAAAAAGCCGGATGAGGCCTATTATTATAAAGTGAATATGAAAAAAGATGAGTATCTTCAGTTGGATTTAAATGGGCAGGAACTCTATGATTACAAGATGGAATTATCCTTTTTTGAATCCGGTGAAGACAAACCGGTGAAGACAACAGATATTAATGATTCAACGAAAAAAAATGAAGAGGGATCACTCTATCAAGCGAAAGCTGATGGCACCTTACTCATCAAAGTGATGGATTCGTTTGGGCATTATAATGTGAAAGGTGAATCTGCCTTCAACTTGACAGTGGAAAGGTTCAATGACCTCCCAGAAGATACTAATACGATGGACAATCCAGTCTCCCTTGGCGTACTTCCAGCTGAAACGGGGCTTGAGAATTATTTTACAGACGAATTGTCCGTCATGGAAGAGTATCCTGACGACATGATGGATGAAGAGAATCAAGACACATCGAATCCTGCAGAGGATACGGCTGAAGAAGATGATTCAGATGAAGAACCACTATTCAAGGGTGTACCTGGGGATTCCGACTTTTATAAATTCTCTGTACCTGCCGCCCCCGATGCACCTTCTAAAGTAATCAAAGTGAATGTATCAGACGTCAGCGGTATTGACTCTAGTTTATCTCTTTATATGGTAGAAAAATATGAAGATGAAGAAATGGTAGAAATGATAGATTCTGTAGGGGGAAATGGGACAAGTGAAGGGGAAGAAGCTTCATTTGAAGTGATCCCGGGACAAGAATATATCATGGAAGTGACAAACAAACCATTTTTTGACGAGTTCTTCTTTATGATGGGTACAGGATTTGAAATCAACTATGACCGCTCCTATTCATCTCATAATCCCTATAAAGTCTCGATTGAATTGAAGGATCTACCGATTGACGAGGATCAATTCCCGAGAATTGATTATGTTCCGGAGGAAGGAATGGAAGACTTCATTGATAAGTTTCAAGAGTATTCTAAAGAAGCCAAGCTTAAGATGATGGACCCATATGGCATGATGATGGAAGAAGACAGCTTCTACGATATGATTAAGGAAATAGCCTTGCCTTATGAAGAGGGAGTAACTCAGAAAGGATACTCACAATATTTAGGGGATGAGGACTGGTTCAGCTTTACTCCGAAATCAGATGGTCTATTCCATCTATTTACGCCGAATCATGAAGGGTATGCAGCACCGATGTTTGATTTGTTTGTTTATAACAAACAAGTGAAGGATTTGGATATTGTCTATAGTAATGGAGCGGACTCCTTTTTTGCCCCACCTAAATTGAAGGAAGATTCGTATGTAGGACTGAAAAAGGGAATCACCTACTTTATCCGATTGAGCGACCCGATGTATCGAGCGAATTATAAGCCATATGAATTCACTCTTTCGTCCATGATAAAAGGAACCAGTGATCGTTTTGAGAATAACGATGATTTTAAATCAGCAAAGAAAATCACGACGAAACCAATTGAAGGGAATTTCTCAAGTTCAGGGGACATTGATACATTCTATTTTAAACCTGACAAGGAAGGTGTATTTGGAGTAACCATAACGCCGGGAGATATCGATTCTAAATATAGTAAATTACCTGGAGAGGTTAAGAAGTCAATTGATCCGGTCCTGGTCGTTCTTGAAGATAAAAATGGAAATGGGAAGCTTGAAGCTGAAGAAGAAGGAAACCTGACATTCATTGATTATGGTTTCGCGGATGATGAGGAACGGGGTGCTTTCAGAGCCAAGAAAGGGAAAGGATATTTTATTCTTGCACAGAACTATTTCCGTTTTGATTCCTCCCTTGTTCCATACCAGCTCTCTGTTACGGAAGCATCGAAGAAAGATGAAGATGCAGGTTCCGTTTTGAAAAATAAATTGCCTTCAAAGCCACTAGCTTTACGAAATTCAAACGGTGTTTCATATGAAGCGGGATATATGAACATGACTGGCAGTAAAGGGGATACAGATTATTACCGATTTAAGCAGGTGAAAGATGGGAAGAGGATGTTCCGTCTGACACTCCCATCTGATTTAGACGGAGTTATCACTGTCTATGATGCCAAAGGGAAGCAGGTAGGTAAAGCCGATCATTATGGCAGGGGCGATCTGGAATACCTCCAACTGCACTTGAAAAAGGGAACATACTATATCAAGGTGGAAGAAGTAAATGGGGACGCAAGTGTAAGTCCATATAAAATCCACGTATATTAAGGAATACAAGAAAAACTCCTGAAGCAAAGCTTCAGGAGTTTTTTATCATTGGCTGTTAAGAAATTCGTATAGTTCATCATACATCTCTCTATGGTGAGGGGTTTGAACGGTCGCCAGTCGATTAATCATTTCCGTTCCCTGGTACATAATAAAGCTTTTGCCGGGTAGGTTATAAAGCTTTGCAATTTCTAGGTATATCCTGAAATTATCCAGTCCTTGATAAATGGTATTGTTTGAATGATTCTCGATCTCTAAATTTAAACCGCTATTTCTAATCTGAGCCCGAAGAAACGCCTTATGGATCAAGGTCTTTACTTCTGTTTCATTATATTTCATTTTATGTGCATTGCTTTGAAGATAAGCACCATCAAAGCCGTACGATTTCCAGTAGTCGAAATTGGTAGTCAGAGAGTGAGGAGAATAAATGAATTTTAACTCCTTACTCTTTACGTATTCGCTCACCATTTCAAGGAGCTTTTCATCCTCTTTATTTGTGATTGTTTCGTTTAACCAATAGAAGCCCTTCAAGTGTACGGTTGAATAGTCAGAGGTATTCATTCTTGTTAAAGCTTCATCAATATACCATTTAACCAAAGAAAAGCGACTATCCAAATTATTTTCTACCAGTGTTCCATCTATATTAATGATATTTTCATATTTTTTAGGATAGGGAATGGTTAAAAATAGATTGGTTTCATCGACAGCGGGCAGTTCCTTTACTGCTGAATTTAATAGGTCAACAGCACCATCTTTGGTTAGGGTGCGATTTAAATACCATTCCCAATCACCATAGTTCGCGTGATTCTTAGGTGACTCTGTAAATTCCCCATAAGGATAGGATCTTCCCAATAGGATGAAAGTGTCAAACATTCTTCCTTGATAAGTTCCATTTTGATAGTAAGATAAATAAGGTTTAAAAAAGTCTTTACTTAAAGTTGTGTAATTTGTAATTTCATTCCCATTATAAATAAGGACTCCATTCCCAATTGTGCTGGCTGTTGAAGAAGGGAGTTCCTCATAGGTATTTAAGGTATCATTGGCAGGATGAACGGTGGCACCTTCTACATTCAATGCAAGCTGAATGGCTTGATTGGCATCTTTCACTTTATAAATTACTTCTGTCCCTTGTCGTACTTCATACGCTTGCGGAAACATAAAGATCCGGGCGAGAAATGCCGAAAATTGAGCCCTTGTGACCGGATTCTCAGGTCTGTAGGTTCCGTCAGTATAACCCGTTGTAATCTTATTAGTGGCTATACTATCAATATATTGGTAATAAGGATGTTTATAGGGAACATCGCTGTAAACCGATGCACCAGAGCCTTCTAATTCAAAGGCAACTGTTAATGCTTTGGCCATATCCTGCCTGGTAAAAGGTTCATCAGGCAGAAACTTACCATCATATGTATGGAACATTCCCTTCTTTACAACCGCATTCATGGCTTCGAAACCTGTCGTATTCCGAGAAATATCTCTTATGGGATGTTTCATTTTTACTTCTGGATGCAGGGAAAGCGCGCGTGAAAGCATCATGGCAGCCTGCTTCCTGGTAATTTGTAAACCTGGCTTAAAGGTTTTGTCATCATACCCTTTAATGACATTTTTACTACTTAAATATTGAATTTCTTTATAGGCCCAATATTCATTAGGTATGTCTGAAAACACGTTTTTGGCCGAGGATATGGAAGAGTTTAATAGAAATAGAGACAATAGAACGAGCAACGATTTAATCATTTTATGACGTAGCACAGGTGGACCTCCCGAATCATTAATACTATTACTTTTCCATATTTAGGTTAGTTTGTCTATATATTTTCTTATTAAGGGAAATATTGTTAATGTTGTTTTTGTGTGTAAAGTCATTGAATCATTCGCTGGTAGGTACATTCCAATAATTGGTTCATTCTTTTTTCTCAAATACCTAAAAGACTGTTAGATTCTGTCGATACATATGATAGAATAAACATGAAAATTAAGGAAAAGGGGAAAAATTAATGAAATTTAGGTTCTTATTGTCTATTATTGTCCTTCTTAGTTTTGGGTTAATTGCTACTCCTGCTTCAGCATCAGGCTTTACAGACATTGGAGACACTCACAGGGCGAAAGATGAAATCTATTTTCTGTCAACCGGTCAAATTGTCAATGGTTCGAATGGATATTTCTATCCTGATCGAGAAGTAACGAGAGCTGAAGCGGCTGCGATGATAGGACGTTCACTGAATCTAAATGGTACGAAAACCAATACAATATTCAAAGATGTCGGCAGTGGTAACTTTGCATCAGGGTATATTCAATCTGCTGTAAATAAAAAAATCATCAGTGGTTATAACGATGGTACTTTCAGGCCAAACGTTCCTGTTACGAGAGGGGAAATGGCATTATTAATCAGTAGAGCGTTTCAATATAATGCTACGACTGTTTCATCCGCATCCAGTGAATTGATGCAACGGGGAATTGCACAAGGAATGTCAAATGGAAGCTTTGGGGCGAGTCTTTCTATTAAAAGAGCGGACTTCTCTGTTTTCCTTGCCCGTGCCATTAACTCTGGACTAAGGTTGGAAGGGCAATCCCTTTTATTCCCTGAAAAAAAATATGTAAATACGAATATATTAAATTTCAGAAGCGGACCATCTGTCAATTACCCAGTTATTGATAAGTTATCTTACGGGATTCCTGTGGAAATTGCCTATAAAATTGGCGATTGGGGTTATGTCCGCACATTAAAGGGACAAGAAGGTTTCCTACATATGGACTTTTTAAGTGATGATTTGTCAGGTCCGATCATTCCGGAACCAGTAGATCCGTTATCTGAAGAAGTGGTCGTATTGGATGCAGGTCATGGTAAACCTGATAATGGTGCAAGCGCCTTCGGGATCTATGAGAAGGATGTTGTTCTGGCAACGGCTTTAAAGGCTGAGAAATACTTTAAACAAACTCCTCTGAATGTAAAAATGACAAGAACAACGGATAATAAAGTTGAGCTTGAAGATCGTGTTTCTTATGCCAAACAGGTAGGTGGTGACTTGTTCATCAGTATTCACGCCAATTCCTTTAATGGAAGTGCTCATGGATCAGAAACCTACTATTATGGAATAGCTAGCACAAATCCGAATATCGATCAAAGTCAGGCTTTGGCCACCTATATTCAAGAGCGACTGTTAACTGCGTGGGGAACCACCGATCGGGGGGTCAAACACGGTAATTTCCATGTTATTCGTGAGAACACAATGCCTGCGGTACTGACAGAGCTTGGATTTATTGATTATAAACCTGATAACGACAAACTGCGTTCATCGTATTGGCAGGATCAGGCAGCAAAAGCTATTTTTTTAGGGACACTCGACTACTACTATCACTATGAGAAAAAAGATGTTTTGAAATTGTACGATACTGTTGGTGCAAAGCCTTCATCTAAGCTACACTAAATAGAGAGAGATTAAATGGGAGGTGATCCTTCAAGAATAACTCTTGAAGGGCACTTCCTTTTTTACTAGGTTTAGAAAAGGGGTCGTATCTAATGAGAAAAACGTATTTCCTGTTATTATTGTTCCTATTGATTATTCCTCTTCAAGGACAGGCTGAAACAAGTGTAGATGATTATATTCTTATCTTTAAAGATGATATCAATTGGGATCTATTACAATCTCAGCATGTCCAAATAATAGATACATATAGTTCCATTTCATCTGTTGCCGTAAAAACAGACAAAAGCATAGCTGATAAGCTGGTTGCTTCCCCGGATATCCTGGGAGTACAAGTAAACCATTCATACGAAATTCAAACACAAAAAGTACCAAGGGCTTTTAACCCTTTGAATATAACACCGGAAATACGTACGGGTCTTACCGGGAAAGGAATTAAAATAGGGGTTCTTGATACCGGTATTGATTCACAGCACCCGGATTTAAAGGTGAGTGGGGGCGTTTGCGTCCTTCAAGCAGATTGTACGATGGGGTTTATGGATGATAATGGACATGGGACTCATGTGGCAGGTGTGATCTCCGCTGTTAATAACGACATAGGAACTGTCGGGGTGGCTCCTGAAGCTGAAATATTTGCCATAAAGGCATTAGACAGTACAGGTGGTGGGACAACGACTACCATTTTATCTGGAATAGAGTGGGCCATCAAGAATGATATTGACCTTGTGAATATGAGCATTACCACTAAGGATAACGACCTTGCGCTTAAGACAATGATCGATCGCGCATATCAAAGTGGAATCCTGATTGTAGGAGCGGCAGGAAATAATGGGACAGCCGGCGGTACGGAAGATAACCTGTTATATCCAGCGAAATATCCCAGCGTCATAGCAGTGGGTGCCATTAATGATAAAGAACAGAGGGTATCGACTTCAGCTACTGGTAAGGAATTAGAGTTGATGGCACCAGGCTATAATATCTATAGTACTGTTCCATTAAATGCAGATATATTCGATGGCAGCCGGGATGGATATGCCTATATGACTGGAACCTCCATGGCTGTACCCTATGTAACAGGAATTCTCGCCCTTTATAAAGAGCAGTTCCCTACCTATTCCAATCAGCAAGTAAGGGACTTACTGACAGGGAGTGCAAAAGACCTTGGAGTAGAAGGGAAAGATTCTCAATTCGGCTATGGATTAGTACAAATGAAGGACTTGCGATTGAATATCCCTGAAGGAAATGACGTCGTCCCAACGGTGACCAATGGGAAAGTAACCTTTATGATTTATAAAAGTGAGGACGTCAAAAAAATCGAGGTGAAACGATCGGACCGAATAGAAGTATCAGCAATCAAGGATGATACTTGGGACGATTATCTACCGACTGGAAGCTATGAATATACCTTTTATTATACATTTGACGACAACTCTACCTATCTTATTAAAAGAAAAATAAATGTTTCTTCCCCAAGCTTCTATGATCTGGTATCAACTCAGTGGTTTTCCACTCATATGATTTATTTGAATGTTCATGGCATTTTAAACGGGTTTAATGATGGTGGGCTGCACCCCTACCAGAATATCACAAGAGGGGAAGCACTGGCACTTGTAGGCAGGATAAAGGAATTGGATCCCACTATGAGAGAAACGGTATTTAAAGACATAGAACCTTCTTATTTTGCTTCCGGATACATTCAAAGTGCCTATGAAACCAAGTTGATTAAAGGGTTTTCAGATCTTACCTTTAAACCTTCACAATATGTAACCAGAGCGGAAATGGCCATTCTTGTAGCAAATGCTTATCAGTTAGGAAGTCAGAATCCGACTCACTTTCTAGATGTTTCAGAGAGTATGTCAGGGTATAAGCAAATCGGCGCGTTAGTAGAATCGGACATTACGAAAGGATATACGGATGGAACCTTTAGACCTCATCGATTTATAACGAGAGCTGAATTTTCTGTCTTTCTGGCTAGAGCGGAAGAACCAGATTTTAAATAAAAACACACGGAGATTTTATGGAGTGACACAGTTAAATAAGACTAAATAAAACACCTAAGCTGCCATGACTCTAAACTCTATCGGAGTCTGGCAGTTTAATTTTGTAAAAGGTCGACAATAATTATAATAATACATGTACGATTCTATTTTCTTTCGTACTGTATGGGTAGTTAGTTTCCCTCGATCCAGAGGACTGAATTCTTCTGACTTTAAAGAGGAGTGGAAGGATTCAATGACGGCATTATCAAAGCAGTTTCCTCGTCGGGACATGCTTGTGATGATGCCTCTTTTTTTAGCGTCTTCCTGAAAATCATACGATGTATATTGAGCGCCTTGATCACTGTGAAGGGTGCATTCAAATACATCACGACCTTCACACGCTCTCTTTAACGTATCTAGCACTAAAGCTTTATCTTGTTTATCACTAATGGTGTAAGCAAGAATTTCGTTATTATACAAGTCCATAATCGTTGATAAATATAACATTTTCTCACCATAAGGAAGATAGGTAATATCTGTAACCCATTTTTCATTTGGTTTAGATGCATGGAAGTTTCTGTTTAAGTAATTGGGCACGACGATTTTACTTTCCCCAGCTATATAGTTTTGTCTTTTCGGTTTAACACGGCACTGAATGTTAAATTTCTGCATAATTCGCTGTACAGTGTTTCGATTGATTTTGAGTTTGTGCTCTTTATCCAAGAGATCACGAACCATCCGGTGCCCAATGCGAAATTTCAAATCCTCACAAATATCAATGATTTTCTTCTCCAATTCTGATGGGCTCCATGCCTTTCCCCGCCAACGATAATAAGTAGCTTTAGCCACTCCAAAGCATTCACAAAGAGCAATAACGGTATATTTATGTTTAAACATCTCTACGGTCTCGACGAATACTTCTGGGACCACTTCCTTTCGATTTCCAGATACTTTCCCAACAATTCCTCGCGCATTTCATAATAAGCGACTTTCTTTCGTAACTCGGCTAGTTCACTTTCATCATCAGGACCTTTTCCATAAGAATATTGTTTCCCAAGAGGTTGAGCGAAACGATGGGTCTCACCATTCTTGAACCATATCACCCAGGTCTTAATCTGAGATCGATTCTTAATCCCGAACATCTCCATTAGCTCTTGATTTGAATGATTACCTTCTAATTTTAAACGGACAACTTCTTTCTTAACTTCTTCTGGATAGGACATTTTATTACCCATAGAAAAAACACCTCCAAATGTAAATGAATTATTTACTACTTGAAGGTGTTTTATTCAGTCTCATATTATTAGGTCTCTCTATTTATTCTCCGTGTGTTTTTATTTCTCCTAAATACCCAAAAATAGCTTTAGTTTCATGACAAATTTTGCACGCACATTCCATATGTTTACCCGTTTCTACATAATATACGCTAATGTTACATCATTGTAATGAAATCGTAACGAAAATTGGCAGAAAAATCTGCTAAACTACAAATTAGCTAGAATTTTCCTACAAAATTCCTACAAAAAAGATTTCGGGGTGTATATGTTGAAACAGCTTAGGTTAATTAGTCGGATTTTAATAGTATTTGTTCTGTCTTTGTCCCTCGCGCCACAATGGAAAGCATCAGCTGCTTCAAAAGGTGAAGAAATCGTTGCTTTAGCCAAGAAGTATACTGGAGTCCCTTACGTGTTCGGAGGAACATCACCAAGCGGTTTTGATTGTTCCGGATTCTTATATTATGTCTATGGGAAATTTGGAATTGATTTACCAAGAACATCAGCGGAACAGTATAAAGTAGGAACAGCTGTTTCAAAGTCGGAATTGTTACCAGGCGATATTGTTCTATTTGAAAATACATATAAACCAGGGATTTCACATTCCGGTATATACATAGGAAATAATTCATTTATCAGTGCAGAAAACAGTGGGATTAAGGTATCATCACTAAGCAGTTCGTATTGGGGACCGAAGTTTGTAAAGGGTAAACGAATTGTAGAACAGCCTGTTGAAGGCAGCCTGTTTAAAGATTTGCCGGATAATCACCCGGCGTTCGAAGCAATCAAAGTCCTAAATCAGCAAGACGTGATAAAGGGATACAATGACCAGTCTTACCGTCCGGATGATCAAGTCACTCGTGGGCAGGCAGCAGCTATCATAAATCGTGTTCTTGAATATGATTCTACTGGTACCAATTCTTTTAATGATGTTGGAAATAGCAATGCTTTTGCCGGAGATATCTCAGCCATTGAACATGCTGGTATTATCAAAGGATATACCGATGGAACCTTTAGACCATACGAACCTATGACCCGTGCCCAGATGGCGGTCATTTTGGATCGTGCATTTGACTTGAGTAGCAAGACCCAAGTATCTATGGCAAGCAGCCTTGTATATAATGATATACCTGTTTCCTATTGGGCTAGCGATGCTATTAATTCACTTTATCATTTAGATAAAACAACACTGTATCAAACTTCTAAATTTAGAGCAATCGATGAATCTACGAGAGCTGAATTTGCAGCGGCAATCTACAATGTAAAATAGTAGTATAAATGTATGGACCCTTATCAATTTGATAAGGGTCTTTTGGTATATTTTACTTATAAAAGAAGTATTTAGTTTTATAGTATAAGTTTGGTAGAATAAGAGGAGGGATGTCGAATTAAGGAAGAAATGGAGGAAATAAGATTGATAAAGAGGATTGGAATCATTATCACATTGTTCATGCTGGCTTTTTCTTACTCGATTCCGGTATTTGCAAAAGATGATATTACCGGAATTACTTTAGAGAAGGAAATGCGGGCTATGGTGGAGCAGGGAATCATAAAAGGATACGGTGAGGGGATTTACAAACCCGACGCTAATGTGACTCGAGGAGAGTTTGCAACCTTTCTTGCTAGAGCTCTGAAGCTTCCGGTGATTACAGAAACAAAATTTGAAGATGTATCACCTTCTTCTTCACTTGCAGAAGGGATTAATAGTGCAAGTGGTGTAGGAATTGTTACGGGATATTTGGATGGGAATTTTAGGCCAAATGAAAACGTAACCCGTGAACAAATGGCTGCTATGATCTATAGAGCTTTGCTATACAAGGGGTATGAAGATTTGTCTATGGATTTAACATTCGAAGATAGTGGCAAGATCAATAACAGCTTTAAACAGGCTGTTTCAATGAACGTGTATTATAAGATAATCAATGGGTATGTAACGGATGGAAAAACGTATTTCAAGCCTAAGGATGATGCCAAAAGGGATCAGGCAGCAGCTTTTATCTACAGAATGCTTGATTTAAATCCGCCGGAACAGCCGGAAGAGCCGAGTGATCCCGATACGAATACATATTTCAAGGTAGCTTCTATCAGTAATGGGGATATTGTACCTATTAATAGAAACTACGATACATTTGAAAAAGCGGAGAGCTCTATCACCAATCCAAATAATCAAGTAGTATTACTTGGAGATAAAGTGGTTAAAATGGCGAGTGGTATTGCTGTGGGAAGTTACCCTGCTTCGGGTATTACCGTCATATATAATGAGTCATTGAGTAAACAACTAACCTATGTATCAAACGCCTTCCAATCAGAAATGAAATATCTTGGGGCAGATTCAGAGAAAATTAAAGTTCAGGTTGCGGATACCATCGGGTATGTGAAACATGAAAATGTAACGCTGATACCGTCTGGATTAACAACAGGTAAGAGTTATTACTATGTGGAAAATGGAAATCTACTTCATAGAATCTATTACCCTATCACGAAAAACTATCAATATCCATATACGGTAGGGAAAGCCCCGGCCTTCATGAGCACTGGTCAGAAGTATTACTCGTGGAATGGCCATACCTACACCAATGAAAGTGGAAAAGTGGTAGGCGAATCTTATCCTTATTTCAACAGGATATCCGTGAGGACCAAGACAGCCTACACCGCTGAAGAATTAAATCAATATATTCTAAAAAAAGCACCTAATGGTGTACTAGTAGGGCTTGGGAAAGATTTCAAGGCTGCTGAGGAGCAATTTGGGGTAAATGCCCTTTTAATGTTATCTCACGCTATGCTTGAGACCGGCAATGGCGAATCAAAAATTGCAAGAGATAAGAAAAACTTGTTTGGAATCAATGCCACCGATACCAACCCGTATGAGAATGCGCTAACCTTTGAAACGTATGCAGCTTCAATTAATTATTATGCTAAAGAGGTTATGCTCAAGAAATATGTTGATCCAAATGGTCCATACGGAAAAGGCGGGGTTTTTGGAAATAAGTCGGTAGGGATGAATATCAACTATGCTTCAGACATTAACTGGGGACAGAAAGTTGGTGGTGGTTTCTACATCATGGATAAAGAGCTCGGTGGTAAAGATATGTTAAATAAAACATATCGTATAGGTGAAGCCGTCGATCCTGAAATTGAGAGGTATGGACTGAATGTTCGTTCTCAGCCTTCCACATCTTCGGATATACAGTTCCAAATCTTCAAGGTCGGTTACCCTCTTACCATCATTGGTGAGGTGCAAAAATCTGATGGGCTATGGTACAAAGTCATCTCTGATTCCAAAGATCACAAAGAGGCTTTTATACACAGTGATTATGTAAGGGAATTGAATGTAGCGAAGTAAATAGCAACAAGCCCCTCTTCTAATTAGAAGAGGGGCTTGTTTTCATTATTGTATCTTTACTTTTTTCTTTTTAGCATCTGCAGGAGGCGGTTAAAGCCTTCTCTATAAAATAGACGTAAACTGACGGCGTAAATAACAGCCCCTAATGGAACTAAGATGAGCAGCTTCCACAAAGAATATAGATCCTCGAACCACCCGATCTTTTGGATGAAATAAAGCGGCACGCTCATGATTAGCGTGGGCGGGATGGAACGGGCGATCAGCCTGGTTAATTTCGCTACTTCGCTCTTCTCGAAATCCTTATACACAACCATTGAGGAAACGACCAGGTAATAGACAGCTACAATTGAACTTGATAGTGCCAAGCCGGCATAGCCCATTCTGTCCACGAGCAAGTAGTTCATTACCACATTTACAAGGATTGTTGTCACACTAATTCTAAAGATGATGGCTGTTTTTCCCCGGGCATACATCGATTTAGAAACAATAAACTGTAACCCCTGAGTGACAATGAGAGGTAAATAAAATAATAGAGCTACATACGTATTCTGTGTATCTTCATTTGTAAAGGCTCCCCGTTCGTATATGAAAGATAGAGCAGAGTCTCCTACCACAAATAATCCGGCTGCAATCGGAAGGAGTGTTAACAAGGAAATTTCAAGTCCCATAAAGAATGTATTTTGAAACTTAGTAGGATTGTCCACCTGTTCAGACAATAAAGTAAAGATGATTGCCGCAATGGTAGTGGCATAGATCGCATTTGGAATACTTACGAGTAGGGAAGCGTTATTTAAATAGGTAACGGCTCCTTCTATCGTTCCAGATGCAAAGGTTTTGTCGATGAACATATTCACTTGACCGACAATTGAATTTAGTAAGGACGGGATGATGAGTGCGATAAACGCTTTTTTAAATTCTTTATTGACATGTAATGTAGGCTGCCATTGAAATCCTTTTTTCAACAAGAAAGAAAATTGGATGATGGCACCCAAAACGGTCCCGAAAATAAATCCGTAGGCTAAGCTGTGTATTCCCCAAATGTTTGAAAATAGGAGCGCAAAGATAGCACCCATTAGTGTTGCCAGAAGTTTGGAGATTTGAGAAGGGACAAAAACCCTCCTTGCTTGTAAATAGGATTCTAAAATCCCGTTTAATGCGATTGCACTCATGAAAAGAAAGAAGAACTGTGTGATTTCAACTGCAATCTCTTCAGTTGTCTTGTGCATGTGACCGAATATGAAAGGAACGAAGTAAGGTACAAGGAAATATCCAATGGCAGTGATCCCTAAGAAAAGGAGTACGGTGCTATTCAATATACCGTTCGCATTCCTTTCTGTCTCAATCGGATTTTCTTTTCGTTCTTTCACATACATAGGTAGAAATACATTATTAAACCCATTGGCGATCATAGCGACAATCAGTGTAATAAAGGTAAACGCTAATAAATAACCATCTGTGTATTCATTAGCGCCGAATTCATTGGCAATGATACTTTCTCTAAGAAATCCGGATAATTTGAGGACTAACGCCAATAGAGTAATCCAAATGGCGGTTTTTTTTAATGTAGACACATTTGTCACCTGCTTTAAAATTCCATATTCATCTAAAAAAGATGCTGACCAAAAGGATTCAGTGTCTTCATGGTCAGCAATATGATCTTCTATGGTTGGATTGAATTAAGTCAGCGCACTCTTATAAATGGCTTCATATTTTTTAGCAGCAGCGATATGAGAGTATTGCTCCTCTATTTTCGCCCGTGCCTTGGCTGCCATTCTCTGGCCTTCTTCAGGGTGATCCAAGAAGTAGATGATAGCATCTGAAAGTTCTTCCACATTTTGCTCTTCGACAAGTAAGCCGTCCACTTCCGGATCAACAATCTCTTTTAGCCCACCGACTGCACAAGCAACTAACGGAGATCCAGAACCCATTGCCTCAAGTGCAGAAATGGAAGTGGCTTCTTCCACACCTGCAGAATGGACACTAGGCACAAGTACGACATCACTCAGTGCATAATACTCTTTGATTTGATCATGAGGTATGGCTCCAAGAAGAGTAACATTGTCCTGTAAAGAGTGCTTCTCGACAATTTTCTTGATTTCTGATAGAGCTTCTCCGCTTCCCGCATAAATTAATTTGGTGTTAGGGTGTTTCTCCAGTACTTTAGGCAATGAAAGTGCCGGATAGATCACACCATTTTTCTTTGTTAACCTTCTAGGAACGAATAATACATGGTCATCCCTGGAGATTCCGTATTTATCACGGAATTGGTCCCTGAATTCTTGATCGGGTTTAAAGTTATGGATATCAATGAAGTTGCGGATGGCATTTCCATCCACTCCTGATATGTCTTTCACATACTCTTTTAATCGTTGATCGACCGTAATGATTTTTCTTGTTCCTTTATACGCCTTAATTTCAACTTCCTTCATATAAGCAGCTTCTTCGCTGCCTTCATCCATAGATCCTTTACTGATGGATTCAAAGGTCATATATCCATGTACAGTTGAAACAGTAGGGATTCCGGTTTCAAGGGCAGCAAGGGTTGTAAATGGATCCTGAGCATTGATCAGGTCATATTGCTTGTCCTTGTTTTTTTCGATTAACGCTTGAATTAAATTTTTTCTCGCATTATGAGACCAAACAATGCCTTTCCCTTTTTTAAACTTGTTAAGGATAAAGCTTGGTCCTTTAGCATAGACATTTTGCTTTGAAGCAGAAACATCAGAGAAGGATAATACATCCACCTCATGTCCTAAGCTTTCAAGACCGGATTTTAATGTTGTGACATGGGTCGATAATCCTCCGGCATGGGGATAATCGTAAACTGTTGCGATTAATATTTTCATAAGTATGCCCTCCTATAAAATTTAGGCAAAGAATTTTTCTTTCATTAAATGTAGATTTCTCTTCGCTTCATTTCTCATTCCTTCAGCATTGTTTCTAACCGTCATCGATTCCTCTTCACGGTTATGAAGGATCGTTCTTGCATTTTCTGTCACTTGGTTTACATCAATATTATCAAGGTCGGCAGAATACTTCCACATTCCACTTCGCTTTAATAAACTTTCTACCTTCTTATCATAGCTGAATCCGATATGAGGAATGCCCTTTAAAGTTGAGAAGATTAAAGCGTGCAGGCGCATCCCGATTGTCATCTCACATTCCCCGATGAAATTCAGGTATTGGTTAGGTGTAAAATCTTTGCCTAACATGATGGTTTTCTCAGGGTGTTTCATGTAGCTCATGACCTTTTCACTTGCATCAACATCATGGTGACCCTCCATTGGTACAAAGACAGGGGTCACTTCTTCTTCTTGAATCAGTCTGTCAAGAACCTGGGCCATTTGTTCGAATTGTTGAATACGGTCGAACCAAGGTCGAACGGAGACCGCCACCAACTTCTCATCTCCCTTTAATGGAAGAGACTTGATGCAGATATCATCATCTTTTGCCTGGAAAGCAAACACAATGTCTGATGTAACCACTGTTTCAGGCTTCCTGACTCCAAGCTTGTGCAGAAGCTCTTTAGAATATTGATCCCTTACTGTTATGAAGTCTGCCAGGTTTGCGAGCTTCATTAAGAACTTGCCCCAACCTGATGTTACAGGTCCAATTCCCTGAGAGAAAAACATGACCTTTGTATTGCACATCTTAGCTAATAGCACGATTAACAGATAATATGGAAGGGGTCCAAACAAGAATTTGGTCGGATAAGCATCTTGCAAGAGACCGCCGCCTCCGCTTATTAAAAGGTCTGCCTCTCTCAAAGCCTTGACCTTCTCTTTATTCTCTCTTCTCCAGGCACGGTAAACACTTTTCACATTATGCTCTTGTGCCGTCTTCTGAGGTGAAAGTGAAAAAACGGTAATATCAGGGTTTTCAAATTCCTCACGTAAATTGTCAATAATTGCTTCTAAAATTGCTTCGTCACCTGTGTTTCCTAAACCATAAAATCCAGAAATTACAAACTTCTTCAAAGAAGTTTTCCTCCTTTATATGTCGTGTAATTCTTATAAGAATGCTTCAGGGAAGCCACTTACACTTCATTTTTTGTAAAAATAAAATAATTCATAGTGTATGATATGCACACTTGAAAATCAAACTATATTCTATCACTCAGAACTATTACTAGCAATTACTATCAATGTAAATGATGCAAGCTTCGACGTCATTTGATATACTAACTAGGAAATTGTCGAACTTAACTACTCGAAAAGAGGTTTCTTAATGATGGAAAAAATTTGTGTAATAGGATTAGGATATATAGGTTTACCTACATCAGCCATCTTCGCTAAATCAGGTATTGAGGTTGTTGGTGTAGATGTAAGTGAGAAAGTTGTCGAAAAGCTCAACAACGGAGAAGTTCACATTGAGGAAGTCGGCCTTCCGGAACTCGTTAAAGAAGTAGTTGAAAGTGGTAAACTTCGCGGCTCTGTGACTCCTGAAGATGCAGATGCCTTTATTATAGCCGTTCCGACACCGATTCATGAGGATCAAACAGCGAATGTGGATTATGTTGTCAGTGCAACAAAAGCAATCCTGCCATATCTGAAAAAAGGGAATGTCATCATTGTGGAATCGACCATCCCTCCAAGAACCATCAATGACGTGGTAGCCCCTATTATAGAAGAAAGTGGATTGAACCCGCTTGAGGATGTCTATTTAGCCCACTGTCCTGAACGTGTCCTTCCTGGGCGTATTCTGATTGAATTGATCGAGAATACCCGAATTGTAGGCGGAATAACTCCAGAAGCTTCCAAACGTGCGGGAGATGTGTACCGTCAAGTTGTAACAGGTGATGTGATTGAAACGGAAGCTGTTACAGCCGAAATGTCTAAGTTGATGGAGAACACATTCCGGGATGTTAACATTGCTTTAGCAAATGAGCTTGTTAAAATTTCAGCTAAGTTAAATGTAAATGCTCATGATGTCATTGAATTGGCCAACAAACATCCACGAGTTAACCTGCATCAGCCTGGACCTGGAGTAGGAGGACACTGTCTGGCAGTAGATCCATACTTTATTGTTGAAAAAGCGATGAATGAATCTCCGCTTATTCAGACTGCCAGAGGGATTAATAACTCCATGCCTGAGTTTGTTGTGTCACAGGTGGAAAGATTGACTGCTGAAATCGAGAATCCGACCATTGCTGTCTTTGGACTTACGTATAAAGGAAATATCGATGATGTGCGTGAAAGTCCGGCACTTGATATTACGAAAATGCTTGTTAACCATCCTAAATTCGATGTGCGAGCACATGATCCTCATGTGCGTGATGAGCAGGTTTCATTCCCGCTATATTCTTTTGAGGAATCAATCAAGGATGCTCACTTAGTACTCGTGCTGGCAGATCACAATGAATTCAAAGTAATGGATGAGCAGGTTCTGGTAAAAGGCTTAAAGGCACCAGTCGTATTCGACACAAAAAATTGCGTACCTGAATTCGAGAATTTAGTGGTATATCGAATCGGTGATTTGACGAATTTACGTTCAATCCAAGAATAAGGTGGATGACATGAAGAAAGAGTCTTACTTTGGCATTAATGTATCACCATACACGTATGAAGAAATTATTGAAGATATTAAGAAGCGTATCAGTCTAAATCAAACCTCTACAATCATTGCTGTCAACCCTGAAAAAGTGATGAAGGGTGAGAAAAATCCGGATTTGAGAGAGCTGATCAATTCAGCCACGTACCAAATTCCGGATGGTGTCGGAATTCTGTTGGCCTCCAAACTAAAAGGAGGCCAAATCCGATCCCGAGTTACAGGTGTAGATATGATGGAGAGGCTTCTTCAATTTGCCCAGGAAGAAAAGCACGGTGTATTTCTGTATGGGGCGAAAGAAGAGGTTGTATCCAAAGCTGCGGAAAACATCAAAAAGAAATATCCCGGAATCACCATTTCAGGATATCAGAACGGATATATTCAAGATAATGATGCTCTTGTTCAGCAGATAAATGCTTCCGGTGCAAAGCTTCTGTTCGTTGCGATGGGAAGCCCGCGCCAGGAGCTTTGGATCAGAGAAAATATGCCGAGATTGAATACGCTGGTTTATCAAGGTGTCGGCGGGAGCTTTGATGTATTTGCCGGTCACGTGAAACGTGCGCCGAAGATCTATCGTAAATTCGGTATTGAGTGGCTTTATCGACTGATGAAGGAACCTAAACGCCTGAAACGGCAAATGGCGCTTCCACAATTTTTAGCAAAAGTTCTATTCAGTAAAAACAAATAGAGAGGGTTCTATTATGAAAGAGTTGAAAGAGAGGTACCTGTACATCCTGGCAGCAGCAGTTCTATACATTGCTGCGTTGATTATACCGAACTCGAAAATCGGGTTGGGTGTATCCTTGGTATTGGCTGTACTTGCTTTTATTAAGCCTAAAGACGGCTTGTTGTCATTATTAATATATTTTCCTATGAGATCGTTCTTAACAGAAATCAACCCGGGACTTAAGCTTGCTGGCGATATCATCATCATTGCCGTATTCTTAAGAGTCCTTTGGGATCATAAGAAAAACATTAAATCATTATTTCAATTTGCACATTTTGAATGGGCGTTCTTTGCCTTTATGCTGATTGGAACGGTAGCAGCATTTCTAACTGGAGTAGAAATAGCAGCCATCGTGTTCCAAATTCGTGCATTCTTTATTACCTATCTTGTTTATTACTCTGTAAAACGCCTAGGCATTACAAAGGAAGATGTAGCGAGATTCCTTCAGGTGACGTTCACGGTGGCCATGGTTTTAACTGTACAAGGTTTAGTAGAGAAATTATCTATTCGCAGTATGTTTATGCCAGAAACATGGGTAAACCGTCAATTATCACCTAATAATGCTACTCGTATTTATGGGTTGATTAATAATCCAAATGTTTTGGCGGTGTATTTATCGATTGCATTTATTTGTACTCTATATTTACAGCAACTTGTTCTTAAAAAGGGTACCAAAATATTCTTGATCATTTCCATGGTTCTTATGATGGGTGTATGGACTCTAACGTATTCCAGGGGAACGATTATTGGATTTGGGATTTCTTATGTCATTTATTTACTATTAACTCGGAATTGGAATGTGCTTAAAAAGTCAATTCTTATATTGGCGGCAAGTTTCATCTTAATTAATCTCCCTGTGGCAAAAGCCACTCAATGGATACAGAACACAGATTTAGGGAAAATAGAAAGAACAGGCCCGCCGGAAGATGAGCCGGAAAGTGATGGCAAATCCACTGAGAGAAAACGATGGGAGCAAACATTTGAACAAAGCACCATTGAACTGAGTAAACAAACGGGACGCTTATTCATTGTACTGACCGGATTCGAAGTCTTTAAAGACCATCCTGTTATTGGGACAGGATTTGCTACGTACGGTGACTCAGCTACCAAGAGCTATTCTTCACCGATTTATGATGATTATGGAATCACATATGATATCTATTCTGATAATCAGTACATCCAGGTGATTGTTCAAACAGGAGCTCTCGGGGTGATTGCATTTGCCGTTTTCTTACTGGGTATGCTATATGCTCTTTGGAAGCTGCGGAAAGATTCCCGCTTTGCAATCCCTGCATTTGCGCTATTGGTAGGAATTTACTGGTGCGGCTTCATTTATAACATTTGGGAAGATAAAACATTCACTCTATATTTCTTTATGATGATCGGCTTCATATTAAATGAAAAAGAATATAAGGAGAGAAATCGCAATGAAAGTATTACATCTCATTAGCGGTGGGGAAACAGGTGGTTCAAAAAACCACCTGATTTCTTTATTGCAGCAATTTAACAAAGAAGAGGTTATGTTAGGTGTCTTTCAAGAAGGAAAGCTCTCAAAGGAAGCAAGGGAGTTGGGATTACCCGTCGTATTATTCGGACAATCGTCTCGCTATGACTTCTCCGTATTAAAAAAAATCAAAACCCTCATTAAAGAACAAAACATTACCATCGTTCACACCCACGGTCCCCGTGCAAACCTGTTTACTTATTTTCTCAGAAAACAAATTAATTTTAAGTGGATTACGACCATACATAGCGATCCTTCTAAGGATTTCATCAAAGGTGGAGTGAAGGGGAAGGTCTTTACCTGGCTGAACATGAAAGTTCTAAAAGAAATTGACTATTTCTTTGCTGTTTCGAACCGGTTCAAAGAGATGTTAGTTGAATTTGGACTCGATTCTAAGAAAATTTTTGTTATTTATAATAGCATTCCGTTCGATGAAGTATATGAACAAAAAATCACAAGAGAAGATTTATGCCTGAAAGAAACTGACTTCCTTATTGTCATGGTCGCCAGACTACATCCAATAAAAGGTCACGAACTTGCTTTTAAATCCATAAAAGATTTGTCAAACCAAGGATATAATCAGGTGAAACTTTTATTGATTGGGGACGGACCTATTGGAAACGAATTAAAACAGAAAGTCGACCAGCTTGAGTTGTCTGAAAAAATTAAATTTTTAGGG
This sequence comes from Rossellomorea sp. YZS02, assembly GCF_033963925.1. NCBI lineage: Bacteria > Bacillati > Bacillota > Bacilli > Caryophanales > Bacillaceae > Rossellomorea > Rossellomorea sp. YZS02. The sequence goes on from NZ_JAXBLY010000005.1 coordinate 126,017, forward strand.
TATCAAAAAGATGTTCATTCATACTTGGCGTTATCCGATGTGAAACTTCTAGCGTCTTATAGTGAGAGTTTTCCACTGGTCATTCTTGAAGCAGCAAGGGCTGAAACCCCAGTCATTTCAACAGATGTTGGAGGGGTAAAGGATCTGATCAGTGAAAAACGCTTCGGCTGGGTCGTTCCGGTAGGAGAGGTAGATGGCATTACCAATGCGATTAAGGAAGCCATTGAGGATAAAAAGAACGGTGTCCTTAAGGAAAAGGCTTTTCAATTAAAGGACAGAGCCATAAAGGAATACTCGTTGCAAAGACTACACAACGATACTTATAGCACATATTTAAAAATAAAAGATGAAAATTGAATTATTTTTTTGGAAATAAAATGGAATATAAGGTAAATTTAGGTATATAATGAATATTGTTGATTATCCTAAAGACCTAGAAATGCATAAATTCAACCTTTTTACACATATTTTTCCTCATTACCCACTCTTATCGAATAGGGAAAAAATATGTAAAATAAGGTTGAATTTTTCCATGTTTCTGCTAGAATAAGGATATGAGTTTTCTAATCTATTAGTTTTTCGACATTTTCTTTTCAAATAATACAAAATTATTAAAAATTATGCCGAACTATAACTAGTAGTTTAGTAGTAGCTATCTGGTGTTTGAAAACTTTTAGTCTAATAGGCTGATGTTTAACCTGGATTACCCAATTACCCAAACATTACATACCTTTAGGAGGAATTATTTAAATGGCTTACAAATCAAAGTCTTATCGTAAGTTTGTTGCAGCTGGTACAACAGCAGCTCTAGTTGCATCTGCAATCGCTCCTGCAGCTTCTGCAGCAGAACACCCATTCACTGACGTTAACAAAAACTATGAAGAGGCAGTCAGCTTCTTATACATGAACGACATCACAAAAGGTTACACTGAAACTACTTTCGGTACGTACATGAGCCTTGACCGTGGTAATGCAGCAGTCATCATTGCTAACGCTTTAGGTCTTGACACTGAAAACGCTCCTGATGCTGGTTTCAAAGATGTAAACAACCGTGTAAAAGGATCAGTTAACGCACTTGTTGAAGCTGGAATCATGGATGGATTCAATGATACTGAATTCCGCCCGAACGTTGAGCTTTCTCGTGGCGCAATGGCGAAAATCCTAGTTAACGCTTACGATCTTCAAGATGAAGCAGTTGACACACCTTTCACAGACTTAACTGCAACTTTCGGATCTTACATTGAAGCTCTTTACGGTGCTGGAATCACTTCTGGTAAAACAGAAACAACTTTCGGTACGAACACAGAAATCCTTCGTGGTGAGTTTGCTGTTCTTCTATACAGAACAATGAATGTAGATCCAGTGCCTGCTCTTGAAGTAACTTCTGTAAGTGCAATTGATGATATGACTTTATCAGTAACACTTAGCGATGAGTCTACTCACGAAGTAACTCTTGATGAAGCACTTGTTGCAAACGAAGAAACTGAAGTTACATTCATGATTGATGATGTAGAATACACTGCTACAGTAACATTCGAAGTGGAAGCTCCAGAATTAATGGTTTCTGGTGTAACTGACGGCGCTATTACGAAAGAAGCTATGCATACCCTTACAGTAGAAGCTACTGAAGGTTCTGACGTAACTGTAATGGTTGGTGAAACTGAAGTTGAAGCGAGCGAAGATGGAACTTACGCTATCGAATTAGCTGAAGGAGAAAACACAATCACAGTAACTGCTTCTGTATACGGAGTAGAAACTACAGTGACAAAAATGGTAACACTTGATACAGTGGCTCCTGAATTATCAGTATCTGAAGTTGCTGAAGTAGTTAACACTGCTGAATTAGCGCTTGAAGTTTCTGCTGAAGAAGGTTCAACTGTTGTAACAACTCTTAACGGAGAAGAAGCTGACGCAAGTGCACTTACTCTTGTTGAAGGTGAAAACACAATCGTTGTAACTGCTACGGATGCAGCTGGTAACGTTTCTACTAAAGAGTTAATGGTGACACTTGATATGACAGCTCCAGTTGTTGAAAGTGGAGAAGTTGCTGATTATCAAAACTTAGTTCTTAATCTTTCAGAAGGTGTAACTGGAACTCCAGTTGTAACAGTGAACGGTAAAGAAGTAGAAACTACTTTATCCGAAGATGGAACTCAAGTATGGATAAACAAAGAAGCTGGTTATACTGCTGGTACTTACAATGTAGTTCTTAGCGGACTTAAAGATGCAGCTGGTAACGAATTAGTAGAAACTACTGTTTCAGTTGTTAAAGAAGCTTCTGTTATTGCAGATTTTGATTTCACTACTAGTGGAGTTACTAATTCAACTAATCAAAAAGTATACTTTAAATTAATTGATCAGTATGGTGAAAATGTAACTTCTAAATATACTGAACTTGATGACAACCTAACAGTAACTGGTGTGATGGGAAGTTTCCCACTAAACGTATCATTAGACGGTTCTGAACCATTTGTAACAATTGCAGATAATCTTACTGCTAACTCAATGGTTTCCCTGACTCTTACAAATAAAGATAGCAAAGGAACTGTATTAGGGACTCAAACTGCATCTTACGTTGTACAAAAAGATGTTGTAGCTGCTCCGACTACTATCTCTGCTATTTCAGTAGCAAATGCTACACAAACTGCAGGTACTCAAAACATTACATTAACTGCAGATATTCGTGACCAATTTAACAACCCAATTGATTTAGGTGCTGGACAAAAATTAAGATGGACTACTTCAGATGAGACAATTGTTTCATTAGACGGTTCAAAAGTTACATCCAAATCTTCTGACGGTGCAGCTCAAGCTAAGACGATTACTGTTGATATGCTTGCTGAAGGAACTGCTGACATCAACGTCTTCTTACCGAACGGTACAAAAGTTTCAACACCTCTTACTTTAACAGTAAACCAAGGCGTATTAGATAGTATTGATGCTTCTAGTGCATCTGTTTCAGTTGAAAACAAAGCTGCATTGACAAAAGCAAATGTTAAAATTAATCCTTCAGAAGAAAAAGATTCATATGTGAAATTCACAAACGAATTAGGAAATGTTATCGGAGTTAAAGCTTCAGACGTTGGTTTGGTAGTGAAGGACTCAGAAGGTAAAGAAGTTACTGGGGAAGTAACAATTGAGAAAGTTACTGATACAAACGGAAATCTTACAGGATTAAAAGTATTAACTTCACGTGATTCACAAGCTGAGAGTGCGGTTGCGAATAACCCGTCTAAAATGTACTCAGTAGAATTGACGGTTGGAGAGAAAACTTCTAAGTTTAATGTTACTTCAACAATTAACAGTAGTGTTAGTGATATTGAAGTAGGAAAAATTGCTGACAACTCTCTAACAGCAGGAAGTTCAACTGTAACTCAAAAAGTAACTTTCAAAAATAAACATGGTGAAGTAATCGATGTACCAGCAGCTTCTGTAAAAGTTACTGCTTCTGGTGGATTAACAGGTGTCGTTTCTGATAATAAAGACGGAATCGCTGATACAATTACATTTGATGCTTCATCTGCGACAGCGGGAGCTAAGTCAGTTCTAGTAACTGTAAATGGATCAGAAGCTTCATTAAACTACAGTGTAAATGTTGTAAAAGCTAGTGAGTTGACAAAAGCAACATTTGGCACAGCAACTGATACTCTAATTGCAAATGATCCTTCAGTATTTGTTCCAGTAACATTCGCAGACCAGTATTCTAATAAATTTGATGTAGCAGCAAGTACTATTTCAGCTGAAGATATCGTTATTGAGCCGAAATCTTCTGAACAATCTGCTTCTGACTTAACAGTTTCACTTGCGAAAACTGTTGACAAAAAGTTAGTTACAGGAGCTACAGGTACTGATTTAGTAACTGGATTTGAAGTGAATGCTGATACAGCTGCCAAAGGTACTTATACTGTAAAATTAATGGACGGGGAAGATCTTCTAGGTTCATTTGAAATTACAGTTAATGCAGCACGCACATTAAACAATGTAACGGTAAATAAAACTTCTGCAAAAGTTGCACTTGGTGGTACTAACGAAATTATGATTACTCCAGTTGACCAATATGGGAAACTAAAAGCTATTACTCCAACAGTTGTTGCTAGTACTGAAGGTGTAGTATCAGGAGAAACAAATGTAACAGAAGTTAAAGATAGTAAAGATAATTTAATTGGTTACAAAGTAACACTTACAGGTGAAGCTAAAGGAACTACAGACCTGACAGTTTCTGTTGTAGAAGGGGACGTTACAAAAACTGCAAAAGTAAATGTAACAGTCGATTCAATTGGCTCACTAGTAAGCTCTGTAAATATTAATGAGAAAAACATTAAATCTTTACACCACACTAGTGAAACGGTTGATTTATCAGCAACTTCATTTGACTCAACTGGAAAAGAAGTTTCTGTTGATCCTAGTAACTATGTTTGGACAGTCCAGAGCGTAACTAAATCTGATGGTACAGCTGGAAATGTTTCTGATGTATCTGTAGATGCTAATGGTGATGTTACATTCACTGCTGGTTATGCAGGAACTGCAGTAATTAAAGTTCAGTCTCCAAACCTTAAATCAGATACAGTAGAAATTAAGTTTAGTAATGCTGCTAAATCTGCTCAAATGGGTACTACTGCTGTTAAAGATGTTGAAGGTATTGAGCTAGATGCAAATACTGAAGTTGCTGGAATTCAAGTTGCTTTAGACGGTAAAGGTGCGAAAGATGGAGAAGAATTTGGTTCAGTTTCATTTGAAATTGATGCATTAGACCAATATGGTGAAATCTTCGAAATTAACGAATCAAATGCTATTGTAACAACTGATGATTCTTCAGTATTAACGGTTAATAAAGTTGATGGAGCAATCACAGTAAATGCAAAATCTAAAGGTACAGCAAAAGTATTTGTACAATATAATGGTGATACTTTAGAGTTTGATTTCACAGTAACACAAGAAGCTTTAGATGCTGCTGCTTCACTTACAGAAGCAACTGATGCTGTTAAAAAAGCTGAAACTAGCAAAACTCAGGCTGATGTTGATGCAGCCAAAGGTTTAGTGGATGCTCTTCCAGATAGTCAAGCTAAAACAGATTTACAAACACGAATTGATGCAATTACTCCTGTATAATTTTTAAAATGATATATTCTTGAAGAGAAGCTATGGGAATCTAATTTCCATAGCTTCTTTTTATCTATCGCATGAAATAATTTTATCTTGACCAAATTCGTTAAAATTTCAAAGAATGTTCAAATCAAAATATTCTGCTCATAACAGAAAAGGCGTGATAAACGGGTTTAGCGATGGTAAATTCCAACCTCATACGGAAATCACAAGACAACAAGCTGCGCTTATGGTGGCAAGAGCATTAAATCTGGATACTAATAATCGTCCAAGCCCTTCGCAGACAGATTTATCAAAATCAATGGCAGGTTATAAGCAAATCAGTGCAGTAATCGATGAAGGTTTGTTCGATGAATTTATTTCATCTAGTAAGTTTGATCCATATAAGAAATTAACACGCGGTGAAATGGCCGCAATCATTTCTAAAGGATTTAATCTTAAGGCGAACACTTCCTCAACTAAGCTAACGGATGTTTCAAGTTTCTGGGGAAGAGAGTATGTGCTTGCACTTGAAAACAATGGCATTACATTGGGTTATAGTGATAAGACATTTAGACCGGATACTTCATTAACCCGTGCCCACTTCTCTATTTTTATGGCCCGAGCAATGGAAGAGAGTTTTCAATAATACAAGTTTTGTGAAAAAGCGTACCAAATGCGATCGCATTTGGTACGCTTTTTGATTTTGAAATGGACACTACTACAATAGTAGATAATGAAGAAATATGATTTCAAAAAAACTCACTTTTTGGGAATTTATGTCGAATGAATCATTGTTTTTTCCTAGTATGAAAGTTTATACTTTAGTAGGGAAACTTACTAGAATTGTAAAGGGAGGAAATGTGTTGTTTTCCAAGCATAAATTGATTACATCTTTTGTTGTGTTGTTGTTATTCCTTCAGCTTTTTTCGACTTCATCTGCTTTGGCGGCTACTAATATAGTAGAACAGTTTAAAGCATCTTCTGGCATTTGGTATAAAGATACTCGTATCACTTCAACTAGCGATCAAGCGATTAAATCACTTGAAATGAATTTATCCGATCCATATACGAAAGTGGAGGTGGGTGTACCGAATCCACTTAATCAATTGTCTCGAACGACCTCACAAGCTATAGCACATACTACAGAACAGCATCAGGTTGTGGGTGCAGTGAATGGTTCCTTTTTTAATCAGGACCGACTTCCTATGTATCTTATTTCGTATCATAACAAATTAGTGAATGCTGGAATCATTGCTACAGGTGAAGATCAGTACGTGAATGAGCCCATCGCATTTGGTATAGATAATCAGGGAAAGGGTAAGATCGGACATTATAAATTAGATCTCTCCTTTGTACATAATGGAAAGAACTATTCAATTACCAGTACAAACAAAGAACGTTCTTATGATAATTTGATTTTATATACTCCTGATTTTCCAAGTGAATATACGAATACCAATCCTTATGGAATGGAAGTCGTAGTGAGTAATTTAAATTCAAAGCTGGATTTAGAATTTGGTTCTACTTTAACAGGGACAGTTCAATCTATTCGACGTCATGGTGACTCAACGAATACTAAAATACCATCAGATGGCTTTGTGTTATCGGCCCATGGTGATAGTTTAGAAGCTTTAAAGTATATGAAGATAGGTGACCCTATTAATCTCTCAGTCAATATCGATTCTGAATGGAAGAATTCAGATTTTATGTTAGCCGGCGGACCACTATTAGTGAAAGACGGACAGGTTTCTCTTAGCATGGACCCTGACAGCCCGAGAGCTAGAGAAAGGGCCCCCAGAACGGCAGTAGCCATTGATCGAACGGGTGGGAAAGTATATTTTGTCACAGTAGATGGTCGACAATCTGGTTACAGTACTGGAATGAGTCTGACAGAATTTGCTCAACACCTTAAGAGTATGGGGATAGACGAAGCTCTAAATATTGATGGTGGAGGCTCGACCACAATGGCAACCCGGTTCCCTGGGGATTTCCAGGTGAAATTGGCGAACCGTCCATCTGATGGCTTTGAGAGGTCAGTCTCTACCACTTTAATGGCGGTTTCTACTGCTCCAAAAGGAATGCCTACTTACATCTACGCAGGAAAGTCTGCTGAAGGTGTGTTGCTGAAAGGGGCTAGTGTCAAAGTAAATCTTGATTATGTTCTTGACCAATATTACAATCCAGTTCAAATTAACCCTTCAAATGTAAATGTAGTAGATAGTCAAGGTTTGGGCAATGTGAACGGATTGACGTTTACAGCTGCAAAAGCAGGTGAAGGAAGTTTGTCTGTTCAGTACGGTATTGCTTCAAAAAACTTACCGATTAAAGTAGTCGATGAAATTGGAAAATTAACTGTGTCACCTAACAATGTGAAGACCATGAGTGGGCAAAAGATTCAATTAAAGGCAAGTGGATGGGATACAGCTAATGCACCAGTCATTATGAATAATTCCTCCATTCATTGGTCAGTAAGTGGGGATATTGGTACAATCGATTCCAAAGGACTTTTCACTGCTAAAGACGGCGTAGCCAGTGGTACAATCATTGCGTCCTATGGTTCTACGAAAGTGAACATACCCGTAACGATAGGAGACGAAGTGTTGGAAGTCGACTCATTTGATACTACGGATAAGTGGTCAACAAGTAATGTGAAAGCTTCCTCAAGCATCTCAAATTTGAATACGCCTAAATATGAAGGCAGCCAATCTTTAAAATGGAATTATCAATTTTCTAAAACAGAACCTGGTACCTCAGCAGCTTACCTGGATGCCAAAAGTCCAATTGGGTTGAGCGGGACACCAGCTCAAATAGGCCTGAGATTGTTTGGAGATGGAAAGCTTCAATGGGTAAGAGGGAAAGTTGTTGATGGAGATGGAAATGAGCATACGATCAATTTTACCGAAGAAAAGGGTTTATCCTGGAACGGTTGGAAGTATATTAATGCTTCTTTGGATTCATCCTGGAAGGCACCATTAAAATTGAAACAAATATACATTGCACAGCCATACGAAGAGTTAAAAACGAGTGGAACGATATACCTTGACCAATTACAAGCTGTTTATAAAGACGGCCATGTTGAACCACTGTTCAAGGATACAGGATTAAATTATTGGGCGGAGACAGAGGTGGATTACCTTATTAATCAAGGGATCATTAGCGGTTTTCCAGATGGTAAATTTCAGCCAAACACATCCCTTAATCGTGTTCAGGCAGCGATATTGTTAGCACGCGCATTGAAGCTGGATACAAACTCTGCGCAAAATCCGAACTTCACAGATGTTACAAAGTCTTATGGGTACTACGGTGAGATTGCAGCTGTAGCAAATGCAGGTATTATGCAAGGGAAAGAAGGGGGAACCATCTTCGACCCATACGCAAAACTAACCCGGGCTGAAATGGCAGTTATTTTAAAACGTGCTTATAAGCTTCCGAATGCAACGGAAAATCCATTTAAGGATAACTATACTACAAGCTTTGCCTTTGAAGCAGTAAAAGCTTTAGCTGAAGCTAACGTAACGAATGGATATAGTGATGGAACTTTTAGACCGGCTAACCCTATCAGTCGAACTGAGTTTAGTGTATTTTTATATCGAACCATAAAGTAGTAGAAGAGCGATGAAGCAAATGCTTCATCGTTTTTTATTTATAAAAAAGAAGCCTTCCGAACGAATCGAAAGGCTTCTATAAACGTATCTTAATTCTGGGTGTTCACATCCATGATCCGTCCTTCAACCTGAGGATCAACGCTTGGAAGTGATTTTAGATAATCAATAAACATTTCATAGTCAATGTATCCTGGCGTACTTACACGTCCGTCGGCATAGGCATTAGCCAGGACTTCATAGCCATCTCCGCCTTTAGCGGTAAAGGAATTGGTTGCAACGAAATACGATTTAGTATCTTCTAGTGGGGCATAGTTTGAACCGTCACTGATTTCAACAGAATCAATTCTTTCTCCTGCAGGCTTGCTGCTATCGTATTTTACCTTTAATCCAGAGACTTGTAAGAACGCTCCGCTTGGAGTAGGGACTGAGCTTACGCTGCGTTCAAGAGTTGTCTTGATTTCAGCACCAGTCAGTTCCATGATGGCAAGGTCGTTACCAAAAGGCATTACTTTAAGTACTTCTCCCATTGTGATAGGTCCTTGATCAATGGATTCACGAATTCCTCCGCCATTTTGAAGTGCTACAACAGTCTTAGGGTTGATTGATTTCGCTTTAGCAAGCATACCATCTGTAATAAGGTTTCCTAAGTTGGTTTCCTTAGAACGTACGTTTTCACGAACACCGTCTAAAACAGAAGCAGCGTCAGCACCGATTTCCTTATTTTTAAGTGCTTCAACTTGATCCGAATAAGGTTTCAGCATGTCTGAGAATGTAGGGTCAGCGTCAAACTCTGATACATCCAGAAGCTCACCTGCATAACCATTAATGACACCCTCATCATCAAACGTTACATCCAGCACACCTAGAAAATTCCCATAATCATCAGCTTGTACGATAATCGTTGGTTCCTCACCATCTTCGTTTAGGACAGGCTCATCAAGCTCAGTGTGACTATGCCCACCAACGATGACATCGATGCCATCTACTAATTTTGCCAGCTCTAAATCATTGTCATACTGAAGACTATCGTCAAATCCAATATGCGTTAGAGCAATGATTTTGTTAATTCCCTGTGCTTCGAATGAATCAACCATAGCCGTGGCACGATCGATATAATTTTGGAATTCGACACTTTCAGGGCTGGAGATATCCGGTGTTTCTTCTGTGGTTAGACCGAATATCCCTACCTTTTCACCATCAATCTCTTTGACAATTCCATTATAGATCTGACCTTCAGACGGATCTTCTGAAATTTCATCATTTTGCAGGCCATCAAATAGTGCATCCTTAGAGAAGTCCACGTTCGAACTTACAAGAGGGAATTCTGCTCCTTTGATAAAGTCAGCAAGAGCTTTATGACCATCTTCGCTGGCACCAAGATCAAACTCATGGTTTCCAAATGTCATTGCATCATAACCCAGTGCGTTCATGAATGCTAGATCAGCTTGTCCTTTAAACTCATTGAAGTATAGATCTCCTGAGAATACATCCCCGGCATCCAGTAATAAAGCTTCAGGGTTCATATCTCTCACTTCATTGACAGCCGTTGCCCGATTGGAAATTTTATCTAAGTGAGCATGAGTATCATTTGTATGCATAACCGTCAGATGGAAATCAGCCTGGTCTTCCATAGCCTGGTAAGCTTTATGTAGGAATATGGCGAAATCCCCACGCTTCGCTAACGAATCCACACCAAACAAAGTGTCGGATATACCCTGTGTGATATGGTTTGCAACAAGCATCGAAACGGCATCTTTATATCGTGAATTAACATCTTTAAAAGGAACTTCAGCCGTTCCTTCCAATTGGAAAGCTCTTTCAAGCCAGAGCGCGATTTCCCCACGTGTAACATAACTGTCAGAGTCAAAGGTTTTGCTGTTTTTACCCATGGCAATTTCTGCGTCTTTTAACGCATTTACTGCGCCAACCGCACGAGCAGGTACATCTTCAAATCCAGAAGCTGGGGCGTTCTCCATATCAAGCTCAAGCACTTTGGCAATAAGTACAGCTGCATCGACACGTTTGATGGACATATGTGTACCAAACATATCTTCTGTATAACCATTTGCTCCTTTTGATACTAAAAAGTTTACTGCATCTACATATCTGCTGGAAACATCAGTGAAATCTGATTGTTCCGCAGATACCATTGGTGCAAAAGCACTAGCTGCTAACGTGGCCGTTGTAGCAGTAGCCAATATCTTACGGTAAGCTTGTTTCGTCATAATCTTGATTCTCCCCTTTATGCATATTTGATAGAAACCAACGAGAGTGGATGTCGAAATCTATCTATCTATGTCTATTATATCAGAATCTTTCCTATTATTTTCAAAATTTAATTTTTTTACATAGAATTATCAGTTGTTTTACAAATGAGTGTGCTTCCATGAAAAAAGAAGGCTCTTTTTATAGAGCCTTCTAAGTCATTGAACTATGATTTGTGCTTATGAATAGGGCGAACGATGCATTTCGAAAAGTTCGGTTCTTGTTTGTTCACCATTTCAGCCGGGAATATAAACGTCCATGGTTTTGACGTGTTTGCCTTTATTTCAAAATCTTCCATAGGGAAAGCCCCTTTTGCTATAATATCTTGATCACCATCGACAAGTTCTAATGGAAGATGTTTTATTTTAATAGATGTTGGATTCCCATTTCTAAATAATACGGTTGATGTAATTTTTCCGTCTTCCAACATACGGGTTTGAATAGGCATCAGGTTAAACTCTTTTTTCTTCAACTTGGGAAGAGTGGAGACTAATTTCTCAAGCTTTTCTTTTTCTTCCGCTGGCAGGGAATCCTGCCAGCTTTGTTCAAGATCAAGCCGGTGAGGTTGAGCAGAGCCGATATTAAAGGCAAGGGACCAACCTTCATTTGGGATTTCATCTGTTTCCCATGTCTCTTTTTCAAAGATAAACATCCATGGACGGCTGCTCTTTGGTGGTATTTCATCCAGTTCTCCCAAATCAAATTCTTTTCTGGCAAGAATGGTTTTCGTTTCATCTAAGAGTATGATTTCAACCTTTTCTATTTTTATAGCTTTAGAGAGGCTGTTCCGTAAAAAAGCTGTTACGTTAATGCTGTTGTCCTCTTGCGTTAAATCAACACCAGCCAAGGATATTTGATTGGGCTTTAGTGGTGTTAAATCGTTGTTAAGGAATCGAAAAACGTATTCTTTTTCTTTAGATAATTTCCATTTTGGGTGAAAGGAAAGCTCTGTTGAAACAGTATCCTCTTCAGGGATGTCCTGTGAATCTCCAATAAGTTCGGCGGATGATATTGTTGTATCTTTTCCTGTTTTAATTACTTCATCACCATTTTTCTTTTTGAAAAAGGGAAACATATTTTCACTCCTTCTCTTGTTGCTCAGTTTGCCTAATGTTTTTTAATAATGCTATTACTTCTATTGAGATGTTTTTCTCCAAGTTATAAAACATGTCAGAAAATAATTCCAGTCCTTCTCTAGCGTATATCCTCATCGGGTCTTCTTGCTGATAGGAACGCAATCCGATTCCTTCTTTAAGTCTAGTCATATTTTCTAGATGGCTAATCCAATGGAGATCCACAAAGCTCATCATGATTTGGGCACATGTTTTCGTCAATTGTTGGTTTTCTTCAAAGCTATCAATAAATTCATTTGTTAACAAAAGGGTGCTATGTAAATGGTTATTGATCTCTTTACGATCTATTAGATCAGCAGAAATATGGGTTTGATTCACGAAGAGCTGGTTTGTAACGATGCTTAATTGATCCATTCTCCATTCTTCGGGAAGCTGATCCTCCGGACACGTATATTCGAGAGTGTTTTGATACGTGTTTTCTACCATGTTCTTAATGGTAGGAAGTAGTTGCTCTCCGGATAAAGCCTTTTCTCGAAGTTCATACATAACATTTCGCTGCTCATTTATTACATCATCCAGCTTTAAATTGTACTCACGCATGGAGTAGTTGGCACCTTCCACTATCCGTTGTGTGCGCTCTACTAACTCATGTACAGTTTTGTTTTCGATAAGGCCGTCCTCATTCACTTTTCGCTTTTTGTTGAATTTTTCTAAATCTTCACTAGCGAAACGTCTAAACATATCGTCCTCAAGAGAAAGGAAGAATTGACTTGAACCAGGATCCCCTTGTCTACCTGAACGGCCGCGTAATTGGTTATCGATTCTTCGGCTTTCATGTTTTTCAGTACCAAGAACGTGTAACCCGCCTAAGCTTGCCACTCCTTCACCGAGGAGAATATCTGTACCACGACCTGCCATATTGGTGGCGATGGTGATTTGGCCCTTTTGACCAGCTAATGATATTAATCGAACTTCTTGTTCAACACTCTTGGCGTTCAACAGCTCATAAGATAATTTAGCCTTATCGAGGACACTGGCAATCTTTTCTGATTGAAGTATGGAGGTAGTTCCAATTAAAACAGGTTGACCCGTACGATGACGTTCTTTCACTTCATTAAGAACGGCTTGATATTTTTGTTCTGTCGTTTCGTACACACGGTCCAGCATGTCCACTCTGATCTTTGGCTTATTCGTTGGAATGGAGATGACCTGCATATTGTAAACTTCCCTGAATTCTTTTTCTTCCGTTTTTGCCGTTCCAGTCATTCCAGAAAGAATTGGATACATTCTATAGTAATTTTGGATGGTGATTTGAGCTTGAGACTTGTTTTCTTCAGTGATGACTAATCCTTCTTTAGCTTCAATTGCTTGATGAAGACCATCACTTAAGGTCCGTCCCTCCATTGTCCGTCCGGTAAACATGTCAACTAAGAGTACTTTCCCTTCGTGGACAATATAATCTACGTCTCGTTCAAACATGACATGAGCCCTGACGGCTTGTATGACATAGTGATAGAGAGTTTGATGCTCCAACTCGTAAAGATTGTCCACACCGAAAGCTTTTTCCACTTTTTCTATCCCAACATCCGTTAAGCTTGTCGCTTTTGTTTCTTCATCAAAATCATAATCAGTGTCATGTTTGAAACGTTTAGCTAATTTCGCTGCAATATAATGGAGGTCTGCGCTTGATTGCATTTTTCCTGCAATGATAAGGGGGGTCTTCGCCTCATCGATCAGTACGCTATCAATTTCATCAATAATCGCGAAATGATAAGGTCTTTGAACTTTGTCTTTCTTGTCACGGGCCATATTGTCACGTAAATAATCAAATCCAAATTCTATCCCTACTCCATAGGTGATATCTGCTTGGTAAGCAATCTTTTTCTGAGAAGGATCCATTAAAGGTAGGTTCAGCCCTACAGTCATCCCTAAAAATTCATGTATTCGTCCAATTTGTTCACGGTCACGAGTAGCCAAATATTCATTTACCGTAATGACATGGACCCCTTTACCTTCCAACGCACGCAGATAAGAGGAGAGAGAGGCGACTAACGTTTTACCTTCTCCTGTGGCCATTTCAGAAATGTTTCCTTCCGAAAGGACCAACCCTCCGATTAGTTGAACGTCGTAGTGTCTCATCCCGAGAACACGTTTCGCTGCTTCACGAACGACTGCAAAGGCATCAATGGTAATGTCCGCAATGGATTTACCTGATTTAAGGTCTTCTTTAAATGACTCGGTCATACTTTTTAATTGGTCATCAGAATAATCAGCAAATGTGCTTTCCATTGCATTTATCTTTTCTACTTGTTTATAGTATTTTTTTAATTGGCGTTCAGAAGTTGCTGCTTTTTTTAATATGTTTATCATCGATTTTTCTCTCCTTAACCAGTCCTTAGAAATGTACGCCATCATTAGTTAATCTTATCAAAATTGAGAAAAAAAGACTACTAGCTTGAAAAATTAGCAAATTTATGCAACTTTTACGAAATGTTTGTCGTCTTATTATAGAAGGGTATAAAAAGGTTAAGGGTCATACTTTTGTCTCTTTTACAAGATTTGTAGAATTTTAGTATAGGAAACAATGAAACTAAATGTTATAATCATTTTTGGATTTGCTTTACCTAATAATGAAATGACTCGATCTAAGGAATTGGTTCATTTAGATATAAATAGCAATATGAAATGATCATTTTTTGGATATGATATCACTAAGGAGGTACTACATGGTTTACTTAACCTTGTTTATATGCTTTATTGCCTCGATTATACTGACACCATTGGTGAAAATGCTTGCGTTTAAAATCGGAGCTACTGATCGACCAAATCAACGAAAAGTACATCAAAAAATCATGCCTCGTCTCGGAGGATTAGCCATATTTCTAAGCTTTGTCATTGGGGTTATTATCCTACAACCTGAGAATGTTTATTCAACCGCCATTTTGGCTGGTGCTGCCATTATCGTCCTAACGGGGATGTTGGATGACATGATTGAACTTTCGGCAAAGTATAAGCTTCTAGGACAAATTGTTGCGGCTCTTCTTGTGGTTGTATGGGGCGGTGCTCAGGTAGAATTCATCAACTTACCGTTTGGCGGTCAAATCGAGTTTGGTTTTATGAGCATTCCACTTACCATCATCTGGATCGTCGGGGTAACCAATGCAATCAACTTAATTGACGGATTGGACGGATTGGCGGCTGGAGTTTCTTCCATCGCTCTTATCACCATTGCTGGAATGGCTGTTATCATGGGAGATACTTTCGTTGCTGTTATGGCTTCCATTCTTCTTGTCAGCACATTAGGGTTTTTGTTCTATAATTTTCACCCTGCCAAAATCTTTATGGGTGACACAGGTGCCTTGTTCTTAGGTTATATGATTTCAGTTCTTGCTTTACTTGGATTTAAGAACATCACAGTCGTATCACTTATCATCCCGGTTATTATCCTGGGTGTTCCAATATCAGATACGTTCTACGCAATCATTAGACGATTTGTGAACAAGCAGCCTTTATCAGCGCCAGACAAGTCCCATTTGCATCACTGTCTATTAAGAATGGGATATTCACATAAACAAACCGTTCTCATTATATATGCAATTGCAGCATTGTTTGGTCTCGCGGCTTTAATCTTCTCTCAATCCACTGTTTGGGGGTCGCTCATATTCATCGCCGTCCTTCTATTTGCCATTCAGATCTTCGTTGAAAGCATCGGGCTTATAGGAAATGATCATCAACCTTTATTGAAATTCATGAAAACTAAACGAAATAACAGTTAATAAAAATCGGGTTCATTTATTGAACCCGATTTTTTTATTGGCTTATTCTCTGTTTATCATTTCAATAATATACATTGAATTTTTGTACAAAAAAAGCCTGGATTTACTCCAGGCTATCTTCATCAGTATCTTCTTGACTTTGATCCATTGAGAAATCTTCCTTCAGATCTAAATGGCTCTTCAATGTCTCGCTCACTTCATCCAGGTTTTCTTCATCCAGGGACCAATAATACGTACCATCGATATAATCATCCGCACCTGCTAGGGATAAGGTTTCTAAGTCCAGCTTTCCGTTTAATCCATAACTCGTTAATGCTTTCATTTCATCAAATGTCATATTTGTTTCCATGTTACTTCCGATCGCTTCAATAATATCATCATATTTTGAAACAGAATTAGCAGATACAGCTTTTTTCATGATCGCTTTAATGATTTCCTGCTGTCTTTTTCCTCGTTCGATGTCATTGTCCTGCTTACGAGTACGGGCAAGGGCTAATGCCTCTTCACCATTTAGCTTTTGTTTACCAGGTTGTAGGTGAATAGCATCATGGTTATCTTCAGCATCTTTTTCAAAGATTTCATAAGGAACCTCGACATTAATCCCATTTAAAGCATCAATGACATCCATAAAAGCATAAAAGTTCATTTTTACATAATAATCAACAGGTATGTCGAGTGTTTGTTCGACTGTTTCAATCGTTGCTTTGGGTCCTCCAAAGAAATGGGCGTGATTTATTTTTGTATTATAGCCAACTTCTGGTATATACACATAAGAATCACGCGGAATACTTACTAATTTCACGTTTTTTTCTTTTTCATTTAATGTTGCAAGCATAAGTGCGTCGGACCTTGTCTTATCACCAAAGTCCCTGCTGTCACTTCCGTCGACTCCAATGAAGAGAACAGAAACATTATCAACTTCAGGATTTACAATATCGGTACGCTTATCAGATTTTTCTCGTCCATCCAAATCTTTATAAGAATTTGAAAACACCGTCTCTGCTTTTTTATATAAATAAGCACCGTATCCGGCGGCGGAAAATGCAATAAGTAACACTGGAATAATCAAAAAGAATAGGAAACGTCTCCTGCGTTTTTTCTTTTTGACAACTCTTTGATAATGTCGGTCAACAGGCATAATCATAAAACTCCTTTATGGGGTGATTTAAATCATCATTATTCAAATTGATCAGAATCAAATATGTAATTCGAATGCTTGTAGAAAAAGTGGAAGACACTCCGTAAATATAAATTTCTCTTAAATGATTTCATTATTCGACGAATTACACCAAATTATATTTTACTATGTAACCAATCAACCGTAAAATGAAATTTACATTACAAGTGAGGGACGGACCTCTGTTCCAGAGGTCCGTCCCTCGTCGAACTACTTAATATCCACCTCTAAGTACTCCACATCCCCTTCGGAGATCTCACCCTGTCCATTCGTCAGTTCCGTCATCCAATCCACAAATTGATCCTTTGAAGCTTCTTCTACATACACTTCGACCTCAACAGCATCCAAGTAATGAATATCTTTTAACTGATAGATGGACGACCTCACTTCATTCTCAACCTTTCCCAGCCACGTATAGTCTATTTTCGTCTTCATTATACGCATAAGACGTCTCTCGACTATGCCTGTGGCGTTGAGTCCTTCAGACGTAGATCGACCGTATGCCCGTATCAAACCGCCGGCACCAAGCTTGATGCCACCGAAATATCGGGTGACGACTACAACCGTATCCTTGAGATCCCTCTTTTTCAAAACCTCAAGCATAGGAACTCCCGCCGTCCCACTCGGCTCTCCGTCGTCATTGGCTTTCTGAATCAAATTATTCTCCCCGATCATATAGGCAGAACAATTATGATTGGCATCATGATGCTTCTTCTTAATGGAAGCGATGAATTCCTGTGCTTCTTCTTCCGTTTCCACACGATTCACATAAGCGATGAACCTGGACCGTTCAATTGTGATTTCATGCTCTCCGTAACCCTTGACGGTATTATAGTGATGTAGCAAACTCCATTCTCCTTTCTCCCTTGTCGCAACTTGCGACAAAAAACGCACGTTTATCCTATTTCTACTATATCTAAAAATGATGAAGAATGCACAATTTGGGAACTGCATGGGGTATATTGTCAGGTAAAAACTGGTTCTACATGAAATAATGGTAATACAATGTAATCAAACTTTAATCTCCGACAATATGTGACATGGTATAATGGACGCTGATAGTAATACTTCAGTTGTTCCAACGCTCTTTAAGGGAAGCCTAATGGTCTATATAATTGCCATTCATTCTCTATTATTCCTGGAGCGAATAATCCCTTGGTAGAAGTATTACATAGGAATATGCCTAGATGAATAAAGGATTTCAGTGACTTTCCATTGAATTGATAATAGGTACTATCTATTATAGATGAACAGTGGGTCTATGGACATGATGAAATCATTGTGTACAGAGCTTATTGGACCGATTATTACTATGCAAGGATAGTTTTCTAGGTGGACGACTATTGTGGAACAAAAGAGGGGTGTACCGTGTCACTAAAAAAAATAGACACCAAGATGTTAGATAGCATCCTGAAAAAGATGGTCGATACGGTTGACGAAAGTAAGGATGAGATCTTCCAGATTGGCGAGCAATGTCGAACTGATTATGAAGATTTGATGAAAGAATTATTAGAAGTGAAAGAAATGGTCCTGAGAGTGATCGATGAGGGAGATGACCTCCAGCAGAAATCGAAGTTTGCCCGGCTCAGACTATCTGAAGTCAGCAAGCATTTCCAAACCTATTCAGAAGACCAGGTAAGAGAAGCGTATGAGAAGGCTCATGACCTTCAGATGAAGCTATCCATGAACAGACAGCAGGAAAAGCAGCTTCGGGATCGAAGGGATGAACTGGAAAGGCGCTTACAATCACTCGGAGACACGATTGAAAAGGCCGAGAACCTTTGCTCACAAATATCCGTCGTTCTCAATTACTTAAATAGTGACTTAAGGCAGGTTGGCGCGGCATTAGAGGACGCGAAGCAGCGGCAGGATTTCGGGCTCAGAATCATCGAGGCCCAGGAGGATGAGCGGAAACGCCTGTCCCGTGAAATTCATGACGGCCCTGCACAAATGATGGCGAATGTGATGATTCGCTCGGATCTCATTGAACGAGTGTTCCGGGAAAAAAGCACAGATGATGCCATTAGGGAAATCCGCGATCTCAAACGGATGGTCCGCTCAGCATTGTATGAGGTCCGCCGCATCATTTATGACCTCAGACCGATGGCGCTCGACGACCTGGGGTTGATACCGACCCTCAAAAAATACTTGAGTACCATCGAAGAGTATAACCAGGAAACCTCGATTCAGTTTGTGAATATGGGGCACGATATCAGACTTCCTTCCAAATTCGAAGTCGCTCTATTCCGATTGGTACAAGAAAGTGTTCAGAACGCCCTTAAGCACGCAGAAGCCACACATATCCAAGTTAAAGTAGAAGTAAAGAAAGACCAAATAACAGTTGTTGTCAAAGACAACGGCAAAGGATTCGACCAAGATACAGAGAAAAAAGGATCCTTTGGCATCATGGGGATGAAAGAGCGTGTCGACCTTCTAGAAGGAGACATCACGATTGACTCAAAAGTAGGAGCTGGAACGGTCATTCTGATCCAGGTACCACTTAATAAGTAAATTTTCCAAGGTTTAGGGAGGCGAAAGACATGGCAACAAATATTGTTATCATTGACGATCATCAGCTTTTCAGAGAAGGGGTTAAACGAATCCTCGAGTTCGAACCTTCTTTCAACGTAGTAGCAGAAGGTGATGACGGTTCAGAAGCGATGAACCTGGTTGAAACACATGAACCCGACGTAGTCCTCATGGATATCAACATGCCTGAGACAAACGGCGTGGAAGCGACTCGTGAATTAATGGACAAATACCCGGAGACGAAAGTCATCATCCTATCCATTCACGACGACGAAAACTATGTTAATCATGCGCTGAAAACAGGGGCACTGGGTTATCTGTTAAAAGAGATGGACTCAGACGCTTTAGTGGATGCAGTCAAGATTGTCGCTGAAGGCGGCTCATACGTACATCCTAAAGTGACGCACAACCTGGTTGCAGAATACAAACGCCTGGCTAATGCTCAAAACTCAGGTGGATTCCAGCAATCCGAAGTTCGCCGCCCGCTTCACCTGTTAACGCGCCGCGAATGTGAAGTACTGCAAATGCTTGCTGACGGTAAGAGCAACCGCGGTATCGGTGAAGGATTATACATCAGTGAAAAAACTGTCAAAAATCATGTAAGTAATATACTTCAAAAAATGAACGTGAACGACCGTACCCAGGCAGTAGTGACTGCGATTAAGAATGGCTGGGTGGAAGTACGATAAGTATCGGTTGATAGATAGAGTATTGTTAATTTGTTGTTGAGAGAGCAGCCCTTCTTGGTGGAGGGCTGTTTTTTTGTGGGTTTGGGTTTTTTGGTTGGTAGAATCCAGGTTACTAATTGGTTTTTAGTCTTTGATTGTCTGTTTTAGTTGGAATGAGGTCCTGGATGGGACTTTGCGCCGGTTTGAAAGGGATGAGTTGAGATTGAAATCACTGTCGCGGGGATAATCATGCGAGTTTAGTTAGGAATCGTGCGAGATAGGAGATAATCGTGCGGGGTATAGATTTTTCATGCGAGATTTAAGATTATCAAGCGAGAGTTGTAATAATCGTGCCGTCGTGTCGAACTTTTACTATAAAAATATTCAAATAAAAAATCCACTCCCCAACAAGGAAGTGGACCCACCCTCAATGCTTTCTCCGCGCAAAATCAACAAACCGGAACATATCCAGTCTGTGCCGCGATTCCGTATACTCAAACATCGTCGCATCCTTCAAATGGACATAGTTCTTCACGACGACCACATGATCATAGTCTTTCAGATCAAGGTATTCCCTGTCCTCATCTGTACATTCTTCCACAACGATTTCTTTTTTTGCAAAATCGATGGGCAGTTGAAGCTCACCTTCGAGATATTCATATATGGAATTCTCGCAAATATCTTTTGTGAGCAGGGGAACCTGTTCTTTCAAAAAATAAGATTTATCAAGAATGATCCTCTCACCACCGATTTTACGGGAGCGGATGACTTTCCAGACTTCTGCTCCACGAGAAGACTCAAGCTGAGTTGCGATCGGGTCATCAGCCTGCACCAATCCAAAGTCGTGGACGAACGTCTCGATATGATCACGGCCCATGGACGTCTGCAGTTCTTTAAAGCTGACAAGGCCCGAGATGGGGAAGCTCATACGGGAGACATCGAGTACAAGGGAACCCTTTCCACGAAGCTTCTGGATGAATCCTTTTTGAGCCAGCAATGTAAGCGCTTTACGAATAGTCTCACGTGAAGTAGAGTAAATGACAGTCAGCTCGTTCTCCGATGGGAGGATGGAATTTGCTGTATAGGTACCGTTTTGTATTTTTTCAGAGAGATCTTCAAAGATTTGTTTGTATTTATTACTCTTCGTCATAGTATCACCTGCTATTATTTTACCATAATTAATAGGAAGACATGAGATTCAACTTGAGTGTTGTGAATATTTTCAATAGAATGGAGATAGCGCAAATTTTAGAAAAGGGTGAAGAGCATTGTCGAAACAGCATTGGAAGAAAATCATGTTGGGAATTGGCATGAGCACATTATTATTGGGTGCTTGTGGGGCAGACGAAGAGAAGAAGGAAGAGAAAGAAGCGGCCAAGACAGAAGAGGTCAGCCCGAAAGAAGATCCTGCTACAGATGAAGCGGCATCATTGAACCAGATGACCCAGGTTGTAGAAGACGCGAGCGCACTGGAGGAAGCGGAAGGAATCCCGGAAGAAGAAAAGACGGCGATCAACGCTGCCTTTGATCAATATATCAATGCCTTTAACGAAGAAGATTTCGATTCATACATGAGTGTCATTTCGAAGACACCGGTGAACTTTAAGTACGAGGATGAAGAGCGCTATGTGAAGCAGATCTTTGATTCTGTCGATTCGAAGCGTTCAGTGGATAATGTGAAGATCATCAACTATGCAGCCGGAAAGAAAGCGGATGTGTACGCTGAGATCAAAGCTATGACGAAGGACCCGAACAGTGATAAGGAAGTGACCCGTTCTGGTAAGCAGGTAACCGTCTTCCATAAGAAAGAGGATGGATGGAAAGTAGCGGCGATCTTCTTCTTGGCTACTGAAGGGGAAGAGGGAGCAACGGAATAAGATGAAAGGCTGCGTTGTAGCGCAGCCTTTTTTTATTTCAATCGTTGATATCGGTTAAATAGTTCATCAAGTTCCTGACTGAGTTTCACGGTCTCGGGATGTGAGAAACCATGGTATAGTGCAAAGTATTTAAGTTCCAGGCGCTTTGTTTCTATTTCTTGCAATAGGGTTTGAACTTTAGGCGTGGCATTCATGGCAGGAACTCCTTTTAGCTTTATTATCCCATAATAGTGAATAAATGTTAACTTAATTTTTCATAGGTTTACAATTTATCTCTTTTAAAAACTTTGACCGGACAAGAAGAAATAGGAAGGCAAAGCTGTAGTTGAGAATACTTGAAGCAATTAAAGCCATAAACGGCTGGTCGGGCAAGATTCCTTCTGTAAAAAAGTTAAGGGCAATGATAAATAGGGAGAACGTACCTCCGAGTATCGTAATGATGGCGAAAAGTAACAGCCCTGAGCGGAAGATCTGTTTCATCGGTAGGCTTTTCTGAATAAACGACCCATTCTCACTGCTGACTTTATTTCGTAAAAAGTGTCTAATGATAAGAGCCACTGCACAGATCCCGTAAAAGAACCCTGCCAATATGAGAATCGCAGGTAGATGCGAACGGAGATCCTCCATAGGTATCCCCCAAAATAGTAAAACGAGCATTGAGATCGTTCCCATCAAACCGACGAAAATTGAAAAAAATAGTAATGAAAATCGAATGGTTTTTACGGATATATTCACTTGATTTCTCCTTTAAAGAACGTCAATCTTATAATTATTGAGACTGCACAAGTTCCGTATATGTAGATTCCCAACATGGAAAGTGGGAGGGCGACGCTTGGGATTTCTTCTTTAGGGATGACCGATAACAAAAGAACACCCAGCATAATCGTCCCACCTATACCCATCATTATAGGATACAATAATAACGCGGTTTTTACCGCTTTTTTCATTTTGTTGTTCATAAGCATCCTTTCAAAAGGGGTTTGTCGTACACAATACCCATATTTTTACTAATGTAATCCTAAAAAAATAACGTTCGGGGCCTAAACCCCAAACGTTATTTTACCTTATTTCGTTAAACGGGACACGACAGACTCATATGGACGAAGCGCCACGTTCTCGTATACATTCGCTGTATCCTCGTAATTCGATAGGAGGATCTCGCTTGTCCAGCCATTCACGTCCACCTCAGGAGGCAACGTGAATTCCGTTTCCTTCTTATAAAAGTTATTCACCACAAGTAGTTTCTCACCGTCGCCATTTCGTACATAAGCAAAAATATCAGGGTGATCTTCCAAAATCAGCTGATAGTCACCGTTGACGATGATGTCATATTCCTTACGGAGACTGTTCAGCTTCTGATAGTGATAGAACACTGAGTTTTCGTCTTTCAGTGCTTGCTCAGCATTGATTTCCTGATAGTTTTTCGCCACAGGTATCCAAGGGGTGCCGTTCGTGAATCCAGCATTTTCTTCTCCATTCCACTGAACCGGTGTCCGTGAGTTGTCACGGGATTTATGACGCAGGATTTCAAGGATTTCTTCTTCGGATTTTCCTTGCTCTTTTAAAATATTAAAAATGTTGATGGACTCGACGTCACGGTATTCATCGATGCTTGTGAATTTCGGGTTCGTCATCCCGAATTCTTCTCCTTGATAGATATATGGGGTACCCTGCATCATATGGATTGTCGTCGCGAGCATTTTCGCAGATTCTGTGCGATACTCTCCGTCGTCGCCGTAGCGGGATACGATCCTCGGCTGATCATGGTTGCACCAGAAGAGGGCGTTCCAACCGCCGCCTTCGTACATTTCACGCTGCCAGATAGACAGGATGTCCTTCAGCTTCAGGAAGTCGAAGTCGGCGACCGACCATTTCTCCCCGTTTGGATAATCCACCTTCAGATGGTGGAAGTTGAACGTCATGCTAAGCTCGTTGCGTGACGGGTTCGAATACTTGATACAATGATCGATCGTCGTGGAAGACATTTCCCCGACGGTCATGATGTCGTATTGAGAGAACACTTCCTTGTTCATTTCCTGCATATACTCATGGACCTTGGGACCGTCTGTGTAGAACTTGCGTCCGTCTCCCGGTGCGATGGAACCATCGTCATCCGGGAAATCCTGATCTTTTGAGATGAGGTTGATGACGTCGAGACGGAAGCCGTCGACTCCTTTTTTGAGCCAGAAGTGCATCATGTCATATAGTTTCTTTCTTACTTTATCATTCTCCCAGTTAAGGTCTGCCTGAGTGACGTCAAAGAGGTGGAGGTAGTACTGCCCCGTTTCCTCATCATACTGCCACGCGTTACCGCCGAACTTAGACTGCCAGTTCGTAGGCTCTGAACCATCAGGGTTACCGTCTCTCCATATATAGAAGTCGCGGTACTCATTATCCTGGGACTTCCGTGACTCGATGAACCACTGATTCTCCGTCGACGTATGATTGATTACGATATCCATGATGATCTTGATGCCACGGGCGTGTGCCTGTTCCAGCAGTTCATCGAAATCCTCCATAGTCCCGTACTCATCGTGGATGTTAAAGTAATCACTAATATCATACCCATTATCATTTTGAGGAGACTTATAAATAGGCGTAATCCACACCACATCAACCCCAAGCTCCTTCAAATAATCCAGCTTCGCCGTAATCCCCTTAATATCCCCGACGCCATTCCCCGACGTATCATAAAAACTCTTCGGATAAATCTGATACACAACCGCTTTCTTCCACCAAGGCTGCTTCATAAACACGCACCATCCTTTACTTATATTTAGGGACGGACCTCACTTTTTCTGTTAATCCGCCGCTTTTGTTATACATAATCGTTGATTTGATAAGGTTTGTTCTTCGGAAGTCTATCAATTGAGAGGGACGGACCTTCCGCTTTTCGATTAAATCCCTTATCTAATAGGAAAGGATGCTCCAAAACCAGCAGATTTGGAGGTCCGTCCCTCTAATAAGAAAAGGGGACAAACAATCCCATCACTATGCTTTACAGGCAAGTGCTTAGAATTCATTTGTCCCCCTTAGTTTAACTTGTATATACAAGTTGTTGCAACTCTTTTTCTCTATCTATTGTTTCTATGATTTAGGCTACTTCGTTCTTGCTGAATTTCGACCAGATCATCGTCAGGACGAATGGTACGACGATGGCGATGACCATACCGATGGCAAATGGCAGCCAGTATTCTGATTTGATGGACAGGATACCAGGCAGTCCGCCGACACCGATGGAGAAGGCTTTCGTACCGGTCATGGCGAGTAACACACCGCCGATGGCAGAACCGATCAATGCTGAGATGAACGGATATTTATATCGCAGGTTCACCCCGAACATGGCAGGCTCGGTGATTCCGAGATAAGCGGAGAGGGCAGAGGTTCCTGCCAGACCGCGCAGTTTTTCGTTTTCTTTCTTCGCTACAAACATCATGGCTAGTGCTGCAGAACCTTGAGCGATATTAGATAGTGCCAGGATTGGCCATAGGAATGTTCCGCCAGCATTTGATACAAGCTGTAAATCGACTGCCAGGAACGTATGGTGCATACCGGTAATGACCATGACTGCATATAGTCCACCATATAGAAGGCCGCCGAGCCAAGAGAAGTGATCGAATACCCAGACCACCCCGTCAGTCAGCATGTTACCAATGAAGAATGTCACTGGCCCGATCAGGATGAACGCAGCAAATCCGGTAATCAGTAGCGCTACCGGGGCAACGACCAACAGCTTGATTGAATCGTGGACCCGTTTTTCCAGAAACTGTTCAATTTTCGCTAATAATAATGAAGCAAATAAGATCGGCAGAACCTGACCCTGATACCCGATCTTATCAACTTCAAGTCCAAATAAGTTCCACGTAGGAATCTTTTCGGCACTTGCATACGACCATGCGTTCAGTAAGTCCGGATGAACCAGCATAAGACCTAATACAATACCGAGTAATGGACTTCCGCCAAAACGCTTGACCGCAGACCAACCAATCAACCCAGGCAAGAAGACAAAGGCCGTGTTGGCAATCAAGTTAATGATCGAAGCGAAATCAGCCCATTGTTTATGAACATCAATGACCGATTTCTCATCATAGAAAATCCCCGGCCCGGTCAGGATATTATTCAGACCCATCAACAAACCGGCCGTTACGATCGCCGGCAGGATCGGAATGAAGATATCCGCGAGTACCTTGATCGCACGCTGCAGTGGATTCAGGTTCTGAGTCGCGGCATTTTTAACATCTTGCTTCGATGCCTGCTCGATCCCTGTTTCTTCAGCCAAAATTTGATACGCTTTATTCACAAGACCTTGTCCAATGACAACCTGGAACTGACCGTTTGAGGAGAAGGACCCCTTCACCAAGTCAATTGCCTCTAATCTCTCTTTATCAACCTTTTTCTCGTCATTCAGAACCAGCCGGAGACGAGTCACACAGTGCGTGGCCGTATGGATATTGTCCTTACCGCCAATCGCTTCAATGATTTCGAGAACGTCTTCACGTTTCACGCTCATGAAATTCCCTCCCTTGGAATGGTGAAAGATGCCGGGCGTCCAGCATGTACCCGCTTTCATTTCTATTAATGGAATTCCCCTAAATAGTATGTGAAAAACGCTTTATGTCATGCTTTTGTCAAAACGCTTTCATTTAATGGGGAGTGTTGTATATACAAGATATACTTTTATTGTATTCATGTATATACAAGTTGTCAATAAAAAAGTGTAGCCGTTTTCATTTCTATACTCAAAGATCATATAAAGATTTCTAAAATGACTTAACTGGAACCATAATGATATCGGAATTACCATACTTTAAAATTCATTGGAAACAGGACCATAAAGTACCAAGTGTTATTATACTGGGGTTTCTTCCTGATTTTTCTTCAGATAAGAATTTTAGCCTATTAAAATCTCAATCTCCTTCAGCCATAATGGACAAGCAACAAATTTCGACATTATGAATAAAGGAGACATTTTTTTGAAAAAGACTATTATTGCATTTACTACTGCTGCACTAATCTCGACAATGGCTGCTAATTCAACGGAAGCGGCATCTTACCGCGTACAATCAGGTGACTCCCTTTCGTTGATTGCTTATAAATATGATACAACCGTTTCAAACCTGAAATCCTGGAACAACCTGAGCTCTGATATGATCTATGTAAATCAAGTACTGGAAGTTTCCGCCCCAACCACGGCGAAGACGTACACCGTTCAATCAGGCGACTACCTGTCTAAGATCGGAGCAAAATTCGATGTCTATGTGTCAGAACTTAAATCATGGAATAACTTGACGAGTGATGTGATCTATCCTGGACAGACGTTAATCGTTTCTTCTGGTGGGGTGAGCACCTCGTCAACTGGATCAAGTACATATACAGTCCAGTCAGGAGATACCCTGTCCCATATCGCGGTAAAATATGATGTAAGTGTTTCGTCAATTAAATCCTGGAACAGCTTAACCTCTGATTCCATTTATGTTGGTCAAAAACTTACGATTAAAGGAACTTCAAGCGGAACCGATGCCCCGACTTCAAACGTCGTTGACATCGCCAAGAAATACGTAGGGACTCCATACGCATGGGGAGGCACAACACCATCCGGCTTTGACTGCAGCGGATTTATCTACTACGTCTTCAATCAGGCGGGACAATCGATTGCACGTACGAACACTGAAGGCTATTACAGCAAATCCTATTTCGTATCCAGCCCGAAATCAGGGGACCTTGTATTCTTCGAAAATACATATAAAGCTGGCATCAGTCACATGGGAATTTACATTGGAAACGGGGAATTCATTCATGCTTCCGATAGCGGTGTTGTCGTTTCCAAGTTGAGCAACACGTATTGGAATCCTAAGTTTGTTGGGTATAAGAGATTTTAAGATTGATTGAAGCGTCCTGCCTGGAAGGGGTGGGGCGTTTTTCTAAAAAAGTCATAATCTACACAAAACATTTCCCGTCATAAAAAAAAGACCGCCCGGGGAAAAACGGACGGTCACCATCTTATTTATAACTAAACACACCTCTTGCTTCACGATCATATTTCCAATACATCCACCCGCCAAGCACAACGCACGGAACGACCACAACCGCCATTCCCAAAAACGCGGTACCCGGTGACATGTCATACAGAAACCCACCGACAAAAGTGAGAATCGCTGTGCTTAATCCCATGCCAAGGGACGTATATACTCCCTGGGCAGCAGGGATATCTTTACTCTCCAACTCTTCATAAATCAACCTCATAAATGCATAATGTGTCAATCCGAAGGTTAATGAGTGGAAAAGTTGGGTAAAGATGAAGACAGGGGTGCTGGGGAATAGGAACAACAATGTCCAACGCGTCACAGCAGCCCCTGCTGCTATCATGAACATGACAGAGATACTCTTTCCTTTTAATAACCGATCTGAAAAAGCAAAGAACACAATCTCAGACAACACGGCAATATTCAAGATCACACCAATATAAACGGCGCTCACGTCTAACTCTTTCAAATAAAGCACACCATAATTATAATAAGAAGCATGTGCTCCTTGAATCAGGACGACAATGACCATTGCCCAGACGAACTTCCGGGATTTCAGCAATCCACGGTAAGACAGCTTCTCCTGCCCTCGTGTCATGCTCATGGACTGTGGGAGCTTCATAAGAGAAGAAAGGAGAATCACGACAATTCCGCCGAACAAAAGATAAATCACGGCCCCCTCCGTAAAAATCGAAGTCAAAAACCCGACCGCAAGAAGTGCTGTCGTATATCCAATCGATCCCCATGACCGGCTCCGGCCATAATCAATCCCATCTTCCTTCATCATTACAGCCGCCATGCTTTCAACCATTGGTAGGAGCATTGGATAAACCAGGCTGAATACCACCATACATCCGATAACCATCCCGAACGAATCCATCGGCAGAAACATCAGCAGTGCAGCAGCTGAAATCAATACAATCCATCTTGATAATCGACCCAATGAAACTGTTTGGCTCAACTTCGGAAAAACGAAAAAGCTCGAAAACGAACGGGCAATCATTCCGACTGCGATGACCGTACTCGCCGCTGATATGGAGAAGTCCTTACTTTCCACAAGCCACGCCGTCCAGTAGGGAATGAAGATTCCCCATGTGAAAAAAATCGCAAAGAACTGAAGTGATAACCACGTCTGATTCTTCAAATCTATCAGATCTCCTTTATGTAGAGTTGGAAATTATTTTACAAACATTGAGTCATTATATAGGAGCCTCACATGAAATACAACCACATTAATTCCTATGTCATTTGAAACATCACTGACTTAGCAGGACTATCCTCATATGAAATAGAAGAAGTAACGACAGATATGAAGGAATAGGGGGCATTTCATGAAAAGGAAAAACATCGGAATCATTTTGTGCAGCGTTCTGCTGGTAACAGCTATCGGGGTCTACATAGCAGTAGGAAGCTTAGAAACAAATCCTTTAAATGGAGGTGGCGATGTTTCGACTGCAGGGGTTGAAACAGATTCAACGCAGAACATAAGCAGGGACGAAAATCCATTTAACGAAAATGTAAAAACGCCATTAAGTGAAAAGCTTATACAACAGTACATTCACGCCATGAGCCATCAGAAGGTAAAAGCGGAAGAAAAATGGTCTTTCTATGAAATTACAAATGAACGTATCGATTTTTTATTATCTCAATTAAAGGTGAACAATTATAAATATGAACCGACTTATGAAAAAATCCTCACGAGATGGAAAAATGGTGATTTCTCCGAAGCGGTAAGTGACCACAATGCCATCTGGAGGATCCAGGATGGGAATGTCGGCATAGCGACAGATTTACTTTCATCCAAAGAAGAAAAGACCTATATCGAAAGCAGAAAAAAAGAATCAAGATAATTTTTTTTAGAAATTTGGTTTTAAACACATAAAATCGGGAAAAGTTTACTACATTTTACAAAAAGGAGGGCGAGCACCATGTCTATGATCTATGCGAAAGCACGTGAGTTGTTTGAAAAGGACGCCAGGGAACACAATGAACTCGAAGCTGCAAGAGTCAGAAAGTATCGCAGATTGAAGCCTGTCCCAAGAGTAAAAAAATAAAAAATAGGAATCACTTATATTTAAACCAGGCTATGGGACAAAGTAGGCTGGTTTTTTTGTGTTGAGAAAGTATTTCATTTTACGAAAGAGTAGGATAAAATAAACGGAAATATGCTATAACATCTATTTATCTACTAAACTATACATAAATAAGAAGGAGGAAGCGAATTGGCCAGACTATATACCGCCTTGATCGGCTTAAGCATGATCTGGGGAATGTCCTTCGTCTTCATCAAATGGCTCGTGGAACCTGCAGGGGTGTGGGGGACTGTATTCCTCAGATGCCTGGCAGGCGCCCTTGTGCTTCTCCCAATCTTTTTCATCCAAAGGAAAAAGGAAGGGAGGAAACCACTACCCTTATGGAAGCTATTTGTGGTGGGGATCGGGAATGCTGCGCTGCCCTGGACACTGATCGCTTTAAGTGAGACGCAGATTAACAGCAATACGGCATCCATCTTGAATGCGACGACGCCTATATGGACGGGGCTGATCGGATTTTTATTCTTTGCCGTCGTGTTGACTGGATACCAGTGGATCGGGATTGCGGTGGGCTTCATCGGTATCCTTGTCCTGATGAACTTTGAAGTGAGCGGAATCTTCTCCTCTGATTTTGTAGGGGTGGGGACGATGGTACTCGCGACGATGAACTATGCGTTTGCTTCTCAATTTACAAAAAAGTATTTGGCAGGAACGAGCGTGGTCGTGATTTCTACGTTCCAGCTATTGATCGGAGCAGCGGTTGGGTTTGTGGGCATGATGATAACTGCCCCAATCTCTGCCGGTGACTTAGCATCAGGTGAGGTAATCCTTGGTATTTTAGGACTGGGGTGTCTCGGTTCAGGTGTCGCGACGCTGCTTTATTTCTATATCAT
This sequence comes from Rossellomorea sp. YZS02, assembly GCF_033963925.1. Lineage (NCBI taxonomy): Bacteria > Bacillati > Bacillota > Bacilli > Caryophanales > Bacillaceae > Rossellomorea > Rossellomorea sp. YZS02. The sequence goes on from NZ_JAXBLY010000005.1 coordinate 157,021, forward strand.
GACCAATGGAAGTCCGGAATTCGCCTCGACGGTGACGTATTTGATACCGGGGACTGCGATGATCTGGGGCTTCGTGCTGTTAGGGGAACCGGTGACACACAACCTCATTCTAGGGTTGCTGATCATCTTTGCCGGGGTATTCCTGTCTTCAAGGAAATCTAAGAAAATCATCTCATCCTTACCTGCAGGGACGAGGTAAGACCTTTAAACAAACGTTTGATTAACATGTCTGAACCCTTTTCTCTCAAGGGATTGGATTACTAATCAAACGTTTGTTTAATTTTTGCAAATAGAATCATTTCATTTACTATTATTTGCTATAATATCGGTAATAAGTATGATCCCTGAATCTGGATATTGAACGGAACGGAGGAGATTTATCATAAAGTATAAGAGAGATGAATCCTATCGCTTTACATTCTCACAGCCCATCCCTTGTTCGTTTACGATCGTCGGGATAGGAGATCAAACGATTCAATCCAAGTCAGCCAAAGGGGAGATCGTTGACTTGAGTCCTCAAGGATGCAGACTTCAGTCATTATTGGACATCCATCTGGAAAAGGAAGTCAGGTTACAGGTGACATTCCAGCTGGATGAAGGCTTTGCTGAAATCACGTCTGTTGGTGTGATCCAATGGAAAAAGAAGAAAGGTCTTTCCGATTTTCAGTATGGGGTGAAATTTACAGGGGATGCCGGCCTTAAAGAGCGCATAACCGATGAGTTGAAGAAATATGTTAAAAAATGAATTCAGGAGGGTTACATCCTATCAATGAACCTTTGGAAAGAGTTTTTCCAATGAATATAATGCAAAAGAATACATATTCATATAAAATGGTTAGGATACATAGCTTTGTATAGACAGGTCCGGATCAAGGATGACTCCGGGTCTAAATAAACAATAAGGATGGTAATTCGATATGAAAACGGCAATTGTAACGGATAGTACCGCCTACATCCCGAAAGAATTGCGTGATCGACTCAACATACATATGATTCCTCTCAGCGTCATCTTTGGAGGGGAGACCTATCAAGAAGAAGTGGACATTACAGCAAGTGAATTTTACGAAGAGGTCAGCATTCAGGATAAACTCCCGACAACCTCACAGCCTCCTGTAGGACAGTTCGTTAAGCTGTTCGAAAAACTTTCAAAAGACTACGATGCCGTCATCTCGATTCACTTATCGAGTGGAATCAGTGGGACGTACCAAGGTGCCGTGCAGGCAGGTGAAATGGTCGAGGGTATTAAAGTGTATCCATACGACTCGGAAATCAGCTGCATGATCCAAGGCTTCTATGCCATTGAAGGTGCGAAGTTAGAGCATGAAGGAAAAACGGCTGAAGAAATCGTCGGGTTATTGGATGAAATGAAGGAGTCTGTTCAGGCTTACTTTATGGTAGACGATCTTGCCCATCTCCAGCGCGGCGGACGATTATCTCAAGCTCAGGCCATCATTGGAAGCCTCTTGCAAGTGAAACCACTGCTGCATTTCGTGGACAAAGTGATCGTTCCTTTTGAAAAAATTCGTACCAAAAAGAAAGCGTTGAAGCGGGTGGAAGGCATCCTGGAAGAAGCAGTCGCGTCCGGTGAAACATATCAGGCTTCCATCATTCATGCCAATCGGGAAGAAGAAGCGATTGAGTGGAAGAATGAGTTGGAAGAGAAGTATCCGAACGTTGAATTCAATGTGAGTTATTTCGGTCCGGTCATTGGGACTCATTTAGGTGAGGGTTCGATGGGGATGGGCTGGGCGAAGAAGATGAGCCAGTAGGGAATTTTGTGATTTGTACCAGGTACAATAGAGTTGTCATGTACCAGGTACAACAGCTCCTTTATGTACCAGGTGCATTCTCGCATTCTCTAACAGTGCCAGGCACGAAACAATCGTTTTGTGTCTGGCACTGTTTTTACATTAAGCAGGATATTCTGCCCCTGGCGCAGAATACATTATTATCCAAACACAAGGAGTGATGTATTTGCGTTTTGCTTTAATGAACGAAAGCTTAACCCCTGAACCATTTGTAAAAGTTCCAGCCATTTTTCACAAAATCTCAGACTTCACCACACTGCCACCTCAACCTCTTAACTCTTCCTATCATTTTTCATCAGATCTACAATCCTACCTCAGTGGGCGATCATTATTATTAGATGAGATACCACATTCAATCGAAATTCTTCAGGAACATTATCACAATGGCTATGTTTCATATGAAAAAGGAGTAAACGATGGACACTGCCGCCGTTGCGGAAATAACCGTCCTCATCTGTTTTCTGCCTTCCAATGCGCACGTTGTTATACAGACTGCACCTATTGCCGGAATTGCATCATGATGGGGAGAGTATCTGAATGTACTCCGCTCTTAAAGTGGAACGGGCCGGCACCGGATTCATCCCGGGCAGCCTTTGAATGGTCAGGCGAACTCTCTGCAGCTCAGAGGGAAGCATCGGATAAAATGATATCCGCTGTTGAAAACGGAGATGACCTCCTCATTTGGGCCGTATGTGGAGCCGGTAAGACGGAGGTCCTTTTTGAAGGAATTTATGAATCTCTTCAAAAGGGTAAACGCGTCTGCATTGCCGCACCCCGTACCGATGTCATCCTCGAGCTGTCTCCCCGTCTTAAAAAGGTGTTTCCCGATACATCCATCACTATTCTATACGGAGGATCTGAGGACCGACACACCTATGGACAGCTTGTCCTTTCCACTACCCACCAACTGTACCGGTACAAAGAAGCCTTTGATGTCATGATCATAGACGAAGTCGACGCGTTCCCATACTCCTATGACAAATCCCTTCAATGGGCAGTAGAACATGCCCGGAAACCCCGTTCGTCCATCATATACCTGACCGCTACGCCTGATTCAATAACGCAGAAGGAATCCGTCAAAGGTAAAAGGAACTTCATACAAATACCTGCACGCTTCCATCGTCACCCGATTCCCACTCCGAGATTTGTCTGGTGCGGACTTTGGAAGAAAGCATTAACGAAAAACCAAATACCCCCTGCACTGAAGAAATGGACGTTATTGAAACTCCAGCAATCCAAACAAGCCTTGATCTTCTTTCCAACCGTCGAACTTATGGAAAATGCACTGCCTTTGTTCAAGGAAATGGATCCCCTCATTGAATCCGTTCATGCAGAAGACCCTGACCGGAAAGAGAAAGTGATGAAAATGAGAAAGAATGAAATTCCTATTTTGCTAACGACTACGATATTAGAACGTGGTGTGACCATCCCAAATATAGATGTGGCAGTTCTCGGGGCGGAAGAAAAAATTTTCACAGAAAGCGCCCTTGTGCAGATTGCGGGCAGGGTGGGAAGAAGTTCTGAGTATCCGTCGGGAGACATCGTCTATTTTCATTATGGCCGGACAAGGGAAATGATTAAGGCCCTCTTACATATCGACGGGATGAATAAAGAAGCTAAAAATAGAGGCTTGATACATGGTAAATAACTGTTTGTATTGTGAGGGTGAGTTGGTAGAGATATTGTCGTGGAGAGGCTTATTTCACAGTGAGACTCAATTTTTATGTGAGGAATGTATGGGGAAGTTAGAAGAAATAGTAGGTAAGCGATGCAACGGATGCTCCCGGCCATTGGATGGACTGCCTTCGAATCTGGTAAAGGAAGCTTTGTGCCTGGATTGTCATAGGTGGGAACAGGATTCAGATTGGAAAGGAATCCTCGATCATAACCATTCCTTCTTCCATTACAATGACTTTATGAAAGATTACCTGGCGAGATATAAATACCGGGGAGATTATGCATTGGCTCAAGCGTTCTCCCATACTATTAAACTCTATCTCGCTAAACGAAAATATGACATCATTATTCCCATTCCCCTCAATGATGAACGCCTCTATGAGAGAGGATTCAACCAATCAACAGCACTTTTGGAGAAGGCAGAGGTCCGTCCCTCCAATATTCTCACCAGATCGCATTCTGAGAAGCAGTCTAAGAAAACGCGGAGTGAGCGACTTTGTCAGGAGCAGGTATTTCAATTAACGGAGAATGTGGTGAAAGAGAAGGCTATTCTGTTGTTTGATGATATTTATACGACGGGTACGACTTTGAGGCAGGCTGCAAAGCTAATAAAGGAAGCGGGTGCTGCAGAGGTTTCTTCCCTGACTCTCGCAAGGGGTTAAAGCAATCAAGTTCTCTGCCGATATAATAGGTAAGAGAAGCTTTACCGGGAGGAACCGATTATGTCAGAAATTATCAATTGTCCAAGCTGCAACGCGATTTTTATGCAAAATAAATTCCGTGATGTATGTGATAAGTGTTATAAAGAAGAAGAGAATATGTACGAGACCGTTTACCAATTTTTAAAGAAACGGGAGAATCGTGCTGCGACTATGAACAGAGTGATTGAAGTGACTGGGGTAGACGAGGAACTTCTATATAAATGGGTGAAAAAGGGTCGAATTCAGACGAGGCAGTTTCCGAATATGGGTTATCCTTGTGATAAATGCGGGAAGATTATAGGGACGGGGCGGATTTGCAGTGATTGTTCTTCTGAACTTGCCATTGATCTAAAAAAGTTTGAAACGGAACAGGAATGGAAGAGTAAATCCCAGGAATCCGGTCAGAGAACCTATTACACGATGAGAGATAAGAACTAGTTTTGAGGAAAAGAATTCAGGAAGAACTAACCAGTCCCTGACACTAAACAAAACACGTTTTCATCCGATATACTAGGTAGAAACCATGTACGTGAAGAAAGCGAGGGAACATGATGAAGATTAACAATATCGGAAATCAGAACATCAATCCTTATAAGCGCAACCTGAACAAAATGGATGAGGTGGGTAAAGCGGGTAAACCGGCATCCGACAAAATCGAAATATCTTCTGCCGCTAAAGAAATGCAGGAGGTTTCCAAACTCGGCAAAGAACGCCAGGCACGAGTGGAAGCATTAAAAGATCAGGTTCAGGGCGGGAACTACAACATCGATCCGAAAGCCATCGCTAAAGGATTACGAAATTTCTATAACGGTCAATAAAAAGGGAGAGAACAAACATGTCAGCCAACAATCTAATCTCAACTCTTGAAAAACTATATAAGCTGCACAAAAGTTTGTTCGACCTTTCAGTGAATAAGACGGATGTGATCAAAAAAGGCGATATGACCGATCTCGATCGTGTGCTGAAGGATGAGCAGAAGCATCTGGCCGCCATCAGTACGGTAGAAGCTGAGCGACAGCGGGAATCCAGTCACTACCTCCGTTCTCGTGGAGTGGCTTTTACCGAGGCACCAACCATATCCCAATGCATCGAACACAGTTCACCTCAAGAAAAAGAAACGCTTGTCCACTGGCAGCAAAAGCTAATCGGTATCATCGGAGAGTTGAAAGCTCAAAATGAGCTGAACCAAAAGCTAGTCTATCAATCTCTTCAATTCGTGAATATGAATCTGTCGATGACGCAGCCGCAGCCGGATCAAACAACCTATTCACGTCCGAACGGTGAAAAGAAAACACCGACAAGTCGATCCCTATTCGATTCGAAAGCATAGCACTAACTAATTGAAACGGAGGCAACACCATGCGATCCACTTTTATGGGCCTTGAAACGGCAAAACGGGGCATGTACACCCAGCAGGGCGCTCTTTATACGACTGGCCACAACATCTCCAACGCCAATACCCCAGGTTACACCCGTCAACGGGTAAACTTTGTACAAACAGAACCATACCCTTCCCCAGCCATGAACCGTCCTCAAATCCCCGGCCAAATCGGAACGGGAGTCGATGCCGGTTCGATTCAGCGCGTCCGCGACTCTTTCCTGGACATGCAGTATAGAGGCGAAAATCAAAAGCTGGGCTACTGGGAGACCAAAATGGAGGCGATGAAGAAGATGGAAGAAGTTATGAACGAACCGTCCGATTCCGGATTGTCCAAAACGATGGATATGTTCTGGCAGTCGCTTCAAGATTTAGCGGTGAATCCGTCCAACTCAGGTGCACGGTCGGTTGTCGTCGAAAGAGGAAAGGCTGTTGCTGAAACATTCAACTACTTATCGTCATCACTGACAAGTGTCCGTGGCGATCTGAAAAATGAGCTGTCTGTCAGTGAAAAGCAAATCAACTCCCTGTCGAGACAGATCGACAACATCAATAAACAAATTGCCGATGTTGAACCGCACGGCTATCTGCCGAATGATCTATACGATGAGCGTGATCGCTTGATCGATGAGCTTTCACAGCATGTTTCCATCCAAACGAGCTACCAGTCCAATGGTGGAGCGTCGTCACCAATCGCAGAAGGTGCCGTTACGGTCACATTGGTCGGGAAAGACGGAAATCTTGCGGTGAACCTGGTCGGGAAAAGTGGCGTGAATGAACTGAAACTGACCTACGGTGGCCCGCAAAATACGGTGGATACTGTATCCATTGGAAGCCAGACACTCGATGTCAATGATTTCCTATCACAAGGTGAGGGGAAGCTGAGAGCCCTAATCGATACATACGGCTTCAAAAATAAAGATGGTGAAGCAGAGGGCTCCTACATCAGCATGCTTGATGAACTGGACAGCATGGCGTATGAATTCGCCAAAGCATTTAACGCCCAGCATCAACAAGGATACACGCCGGAACAGATGAACGATCCAAACTTTGATCCTGACACCGATACTCCGAATACACCGAAGTTCTTCCAGGATGCAAAGAATGCCGCATCAGATATAGATGGCGTGCCGAAAGCAGGCTTCGCTCAAAGAATGCAGGTAGCCGATGAAATGAGCAACCTCGATAACATTGCGACTGCGGGTGCAGATAATCCAACCCTAGGAGATGCATCCAACGTTCTGGCTCTTGCAGATATTATCACAACAACTAAACTGCCTTACGGTGAAAAAGATGCTTCATTCCAAGGGCATTTTGAATCCGTAATCGGAAAAATGGCCGTAGAATCACAAGAATCGGTTCGCCTTGCAAGCAACTCTGGCGTACTGAGAGGAGCTGTGGACGAACGACGCATGTCTGTTAGCGGTGTGTCCCTTGACGAAGAAATGACCGACATGATCAAATTCCAGCATGCCTACAATGCCTCTGCCAGAATGATCACCCTGCAGGACGAAATGCTCGATAAAATCATCAACGGTATGGGTACCGTTGGAAGATAGGTAGGTGAAATACTATGCGCGTAACACAAAGTATGCTGACAGCGAATTCGATGAGAAACCTTAGTTCTTCTTATGGTCGTATGGGTCAATTGCAGGACCAACTGGCGACAGGGAAGAAGATTACAAAGCCATCGGATGATCCGGTTGTTGCTATGAAGGGGATGTTCTATCGTTCGAATCTGACTGGGATTGAACAGTATAAGAGGAATTTATCGGAGCTTTATTTGTGGATGGAAAACTCGGAATCGGGAATCGATCAGGCGAATCAGGGGCTGCAACGTGTTCGGGAATTGACTCTTCAAGGGAAAAATGGAACGTTAAGTCCGGAAGACCGGAAAGCAGTGGCTGTTGAAATTGAGCAAATTAAAAATGACCTTGTAAGTGTCGCTGAAACGAAAGTAGCGGGAAGGTACATTTTTCATGGGACGGACGTTGGGAATTCTCCGATTAAGGATGGAAATCCTACAGATGGAAGTGCTCCACAGGTCGCTGACAATTTAGGCAGTAGTGCCATCGATGCTTATCCTGTTGAGGTTTCTCAAGGAGTTTCTTTAAAAGCCAATGTTAATCCGGATAATGTGTTTAACCAGAAACTTTTTGATACTGTGCACAACATTCAAAAGGCATTGGAATCTGGAGATGATTCTGCCCTTGATACAGAGCTTGAGAATCTTGACAGCGTAATGAACACGTTATCAGCAGAACGTTCTGAACTCGGTGCTAGATACAATCGACTTGAAATGGTAGATGACCGCCTGGGGCAACAAGAAGTCACAGCAAACCGTATACTTTCTGATAACGAAGATGCCGATATCGAACGCATTATCACGGATTTGAAAACCCAGGAAAGTGTCCATAGAGCGGCACTCAGCGTCGGAGCCAGAATCATTCAGCCGACATTAATGGATTTTCTACGATAAAAGCAAGGGGACTGACCCTTTAAGGTGTTTTGTCACCTTAGGGTTGGTCCCTTTTTATATGGAGGTGAGTATGTGTGAACGTTCCACAAATAAGATTGCAGTCCACGTCAGCATCCATTAGCATCCGGACGAATCCGGGGCGTATGGACATCGAACAGCCACCGGCAAAATTGGATATCCAGCAGCCCCAGGCAAAGATGGAGGTCGAACGTACGCCTTCCAAGCTGACTATTGACCAAACCGAGGCACGGGCCGACATGGATTTGAAGTCGGTGCGCCGCAGGATAGAAGAATATTCCCAACAAGGATATGAAGACTGGCTGGCGGGACTTGCCCGTGTGGCACAGGATGGGGATGAATTGATGATGATTGAGAATGGTGGAGATGCGATTGCCTCTCAAGCGAAACGGAATAGTGAGAATCCGATGTATGAATTTAACATAGGATGGATTCCTTCAGCAGGCAGCGTCAAAATCAGCTATGATTCTGGTAGTGTGAAGGTGAACGTTGAACCACAAAAAGTGATAAATAACTCTCGTCCTCAGAATCCAAACATACACTATACACCTGCACAAGTAGATGTCAGTTTGAAACGATATGCCGATTTGCAAATTGATTTTGCTAATTTGAAGCATGTGGGAATTAACTATGAGCAAGAAATCTAGAATGAAGGATTGTGACTTATGAAAATCAATACGAAATATCATGGAGAGATAGATGTGAAGTCAGAAGATGTCTTAACATTTGAGCACGGAATCCCCGGGTTTGGAGAAGAGAAGCAGTTTGTATTGTTGCCACTTCCTGAGAATGAGTGGTTCCATATACTGCAATCGGTGACCACTCCTCAGCTTGGATTTGTGGTGACAGATCCGTTTATGTTTTTTAAGGAGTATGATTTTGAGCTGGATCAGTCTAGTGTGGAGACACTTGGGAATCCTTCTGAACAAGAAGTGCAGGTGCTTTCTATTTTGACTGTTCGTGAAGCACTTAATGAATCTACTGCAAATTTACAAGCTCCCATCATTATCAATCTAGTAAGTCGTAAAGGAAAGCAAGTCATTTTAACCAACTCAGACTACCAAACCAAGCACCTGATCTTTGCTCAGCCTGCAGGAAAGAAGGGGTGAGGAGATGCTAGTACTGACAAGAAAAACGGGAGAAAGTATTCAGATTGGAGATGACATTGAGCTAACAGTCATATCGGTAAAAGGCGATCAAATAAAACTCGGGATAAACGCCCCGAAGAACGTAGACATCCACCGAAAAGAAGTCTACCTCTCTATCCAAAAAGAAAACACCGAAGCTTCGAAAGGAATCGACAATCTGTTTAACCTTTTGCCAAAAAATGAATAAAAATTTTGCTAAAAACTATTAAACACAAGTCGAATAGACCGATAATAGTATTGTAAGCAATGAGGAGAAGGGCGGCCGACCTTTGTGACTTGTTGCAAACTAAAAATTAGATAGTTCACATGGATGTGGGCTTACTTTCAAGGAGGAAATTATTGTTATGAGAATTAATCATAATATTGCGGCATTGAATACTTATCGTCAGTTGAATAGTGCTTCAACTAACCAATCAAAATCAATGGAGAAACTATCTTCAGGTCTTCGTATTAACCGTGCTGGTGATGACGCGGCAGGATTAGCAATTTCTGAAAAGATGCGTGGGCAAATTCGTGGTTTAGACCAAGCTGCAAAAAATGCTCAGGATGGAGTTAGCATGTTGCAAACTGCAGAAGGTGCTTTAAATGAAACGCACTCAATTCTTCAACGTATGCGTGAACTAGGTGTACAAGCATCAAATGATACTAACACAGCTGATGACCGTTCAGAAATTCAAAAAGAAGTGAACCAATTAACTGAAGAAATTAATAGAATTGGTAATAATACAGAGTTTAATACAAAAAAATTAATTAATGGAGATGCTAGTGGTGCGGGTTCCTCAGGCGCAGTTCAAGAAAGCGTCAAATTTGATTTTACAAACATTGTTGCTGGAGAAACAGGTGACACTACTTTAACTATAGGTGGAACTGACTATACAATTGATTTTACAGCAACAGCAAATGATGATACAGGGGCGGCGGATGGATTTTCTGGCACAACCATTACTATTGCAGCAGGAACTACTGACCCTACTGATTTAGGTGACCGTATTAAAGCGCAACTCGAAGCAATGCGAGGTGCAGATCCAAGCCTTTCAATTGCTGACTTTGACTTTACTTCAGATACAGGAGAAGGTTTAACCATTTCAGCAACAGCTGGTGGAGCATTTGATGGTCAAGCTGGCGATGGAAACATTAAATTTAAAACTGGTGTGAGTCCTACTATTACTTCCGTTTCAGAGGGTTCCAATGGTACTAATGGTAAATTAACTTTTCAAATTGGTGCTAATAACGACCAACAACTAACAATTGATATTAATGACATGCGTGCGGTTGCTTTAGGAATTGCTAGTACTACAGGTGGAGGAGATGCGGATGCGGCTGCAGGAGATGCTGCATTTGCTAGTGGTGCAAGTAATCAAATTACTAAAGACGTAACTACTGGTACAGAGTTTGCTTTAGATATGTCAAGTGCTGCAAAAGCTACAGATGCTGTAACAGTAATTGATAATGCTATTAAATCTGTGTCTCAAGAACGTTCAAAACTTGGTGCTTATCAAAATAGGTTAGAGCACACTATCAATAACTTAGGTACTTCTTCTGAAAACTTAACTGCTGCCGAATCACGTGTAAGAGACGTCGATATGGCGAAAGAAATGATGGAGCAAACTAAAAACTCAATTCTTTCTCAAGCAGCACAAGCAATGTTGGCTCAATCCAATCAAATGCCTCAAGGAGTATTACAACTTCTGAGATGATTGATTCTAGGGCGTCTAGTTTGGTAACGAACTGGATTATAACTGGGTGAATTGCTGGAACTTCCTAAAGCTTTATCAACCACAACGAAACTGGAAACAGTAGACGGAACGGTTTGAAAATGATAGAGATGCAACAATGGATAATCAGCAGCCAAGCTCCTGTGAGGAAACTCTGGAGAAGGTTCAACGACTAGAGCACACGGTCTAAGGCAAAAGCTATGACTATGATTCTCGTAGGGCAGGAAACCCTGTTCGAAGTGCCCAGCCCCTTAAATAAAAGGGTGAAGATATAGTCTATTCTATGATCGAAAGACATAGTCGCAAAGCAAGCGAACCAACAACCACAAGGAGTTTTACAACTTCTACGTTAATATTAAACTGTTTAAGAGACTCTAGGCTTCCTAGAGTCTCTTTTTATCATTGTCATCAATGGTTACAATACCCCACCATTCCGTAATTCGCGCAATTTATACACTACAGACCAATAGCTCCTAGCTAAAGTATTCGCAATCTCTTGATCTTTAAAACCCTTCTTCTTGAGGGATATCATCTCATTTATCTCTTTATCAGAGTAATTCTTGTTTCTACTCGAAGAAGAAGCGATAATTTGATAATTAGGATATTGTACTAAAAACTTTTGCTCTTCCTGTTTTAGCCTCCATTCCCAATTAGACTTATAGTACATACTTTCGCATGTCAAAGTAATGGGAGAAAGTAAGTTTAAGAAATTGTATGTTAAGTCTGTTGAGGTTCCTCTCAAAATATAACCATGGCCATCTCTTCTCTTATTCAGTTTGAAGTCAATTTGAAATGATTCTAATATGTGTTGCTGTAACACTTCCAGTTCCTCTTTGGTGTAATTTTGAAGGTATAAGAATATTTGAGGTGTTAAGTAAATCTTCTTTTTTCGATGATTAATATTTTTAGAGATTGATAGAGAACCGTCGTCAAGATAAAGTGCTGTCAAGAAATAGGGAGAAGTACAATATTTCAAAAGCTTAATTGGGATTTGCTTAGAGTGATTTGTGTAGAAGTATGGAAATAACTCGGTGAAAAGGGGGTCAGATTTTGAACGCATAGTTTGGCTTTTCTTTGTAAGGTAGAATAACTCTGGAAAGAAGGAAGCTTTCCAGATTCGGTAGTTTTCTTGTTCCACACCATAATGTTCACGATAACTATGGTTTTTACGTCGTGAATTAGGGTATATTTTTGTGATTTCACCATCTCCCATAATGCTACCTACAAGTAAATTCCTTTGTATAGAAGAAAGATTCAGGAACTTCTCCATCTAATACAACTCCCTTTTAACGAGAACTTGTGTTCTGTATTTATTTTACTACTTACCCATATGGAAACAAAATAAAGCCTATTCTCCCTAAACTTTCCCCACCAAATTCCGATATAACCCATATAACCCTCAGGAGGATCAAACGATGATTGATAAAGTGACAGGCGGAGTACAAGGATTACAATCATTTACTAGATTAGAGAACCAGAAAAGCGAAGAAGTGAAACAAATTCAAGCGCAGGAACAACACCATGAAGAAACCACCACGAAAGAAGCTGTCACGAAAGAAAAAATAGAAGATGTCCTTCATGGGATGAATGAGTTTATGGCCACTTCGAACACACACCTCAAATTTGAATTTCATGATAAATTGAAAGAATACTATGTGACGATTGTGGATGATCGGACGCAGGAGATAGTGAGAGAGATACCGGCAAAGAAAATGCTTGATATGCATGCCGCCATGACGGAATTTGTCGGTTTGCTGGTCGATAAGAAGGTTTAATGGAAGGAGATACATATGGCTGATATGCGAATTGGTGGACTTGCCAGTGGTATGGACACGGATCAGATCATTAAAGACTTAATGAAGGCTGAAAGAATCCCTTTAGATAAATTAGGACAGAAAAAGCAGTACCTTGAATGGCAACGCGACGACTACCGGGATATGAATAAGATGATGTTTGATTTTAGTAATCTTATTTTTGACGGGGTGATGAAGCAGGGGACGTATACGCAGAAAACGATTAGTGTTTCTGATCCTTCAGTTGTGTCTGTGAAAAATATTAATTCGACGACCGATTTTTCAGGAACATTGGAAGTTGGAAATCTAGCTAAATCGGCAACTATCATTAGTGGAGTTACCGGAATTACGGATTCATCCAAGACCCTCAAAGAATTAATGCCTGGTTTAAGTGGCACACAAAAAATAAACATCAAATCTATACTTAAAGATGGAACCTTAGATCCTAAGGGAACATCCATCGAATTTGATCCTGAAAAGGAAACGTTAAATAGTTTAATATCAAAAATTAATCAACAAACAGGAGTTTCTGTTTTCTTTGACGAGAAGTCACAGAAATTTTCTTTTACGGCTAAAAATTCAGGTGATGCAGCCGGGAATGATATCGTTCTTTCAGATGAAACAGGTACATTCTTTGATAGCCTCGGGTTAACCGATTCAAATTTTAGTGGAGTGCGTCAGGAAGGTGTAAACGCAACGTTTACTTATAATGGACTTACAACCACGAGACCTTCAAATACATTCACCATTAATGGTTTTGAACTGTCTCTGAAAAACAAGTCGACAGGTCCTGTAACCTTTACTTCATCACCCGACACCGACAAAATACTAGAAAAAATCGTCAAGTTCGTCGATGAATACAACAAACTCATTGAAAAAGTAAACGGTGAAGTAAACGAAAAGAAGTATCGTGATTTCCAACCATTGACGGCTGAACAAAAAGAGTCAATGGAAGAGAAAGAAATTGAATTATGGGAAGAAAAATCACGCAGTGGTACTTTGAGAAACGATTCTGTTCTGACATCTGGTCTCAACAAAATGAGAACGGACATGTACACACCAATTTCTGGAGGGACATCAGGCCTTGCCCAATTAGCCCAAATCGGAATCAAAACATCAAGTAACTATCTTGATCGTGGAAAGCTGATTATTGATGAAAGCAAACTGAAAGAAGCCATTTCCAAAGATCCGAATGCAATCTACGAGATTTTTGCCAAAGATGGTGCAACGTCAAATGAACAGGGGATCGCCCGTCGTTTACGTGATACGCTAAAAACCACCATGGACAGTATCGAGAAAAAGGCTGGTAAAGCTTCAAGTACCAACAATACATTTACACTTGGTCGTTTATTAAACAATATGGAAAGCCAGATGGATCGTTTCGAAGATCGGTTAACTCAAGTCGAAGACCGCTACTGGCGACAATTCACAGCCATGGAAAAAGCCATCCAGCGTTCCAACCAGCAATCCATGTACCTCATGCAACAGTTCGGCGGATAATCATAATAAAAGGAGTGTCACTATGGCCATCAACAACCCGTATGCAGCATACCAGAACAACTCGGTCAACACCGCATCACCAGGTGAACTCACCCTCATGCTCTATAACGGAAGCCTGAAATTTATTCATATCGCGAAAAAAGCCATTGAAGAGAAGAATATTGAACTGAAGAATACGAATATCCAAAAGACGCAAGCCATCGTGAACGAGCTGATGGTGACGTTGAACACGGATCTTGATGTCTCGCAAAACCTAATGTCTCTTTACGACTATATCAACCGTCGCTTAACGGAAGCCAATATCAAGAACGACGCGGCAATTTTAGAAGAAGTTGAGGGGCTCATCACTGATTTCCGTGATACTTGGAAAGAAGTCATTCAACTGAATCGTCAGAAGCAGCATGCGGGTCAAGGTGGACAGGCGTAATGAGCTCGGTTCTTCTGTGCTACACCATCACGAAGCAATTGAAAGAAGCATTGGAACAGGTGAATGATGAAAATAGGGAAACGACCATTGAGGAAGTGGAAGCTCTGTTAGAAAAAAGACAGAGCTTACTTGGTAACATCAAGCCTCCATATAATCAGGAGGAGCAGGAGCAGGGCAAGCAAATGATTGCCTGGAATGAGCAAATCGATCGGCAGCTGGCTCAATTACGCTTGGAAATCAAGCGGGATATGAACGGCTTAACCAAGAAGAAAACGTCTGTTCAAAAATATTCGAACCCATATGAATCCTTACAATACGATGGAATGTTTTACGATAAAAAGAAATAGGTGATTCTTTGACAACAACGAAACTAGACGAAAAACAGTACGAAATGGTCAACCAATACGTCGGAATGCTCGGCACAATCGAAGAAGCACTGAAATATGTTGAAGCAAGCTTCACGGATTTAAGAAAAACAGAAGGGGATCGAGTCCTTTCTGATGTCTTCATGGCAATTGGGCAGATTTCTGAAAGCAACCATTTGTTAAAAGCAACATTTGATGGACGGGAAGGCATCCAGAACGCTTTAACCCAATTTGATGCTGTAGCAGATCAAGCCTGGAAACTGGACGGGCAATTAGACAACAGCGAAATGAAACAAAGTATAGTCCAGAAAAGCCTGTCACCTGCGTTTTCTGAATGGAAAGCTACGATTGAGAGTGAACTAAACCCTTACCTAGCACACTAAGCCTCGAAACTTCGAGGCTTTTTTCTTTTTCCAAATCCTCACATGCTATAATAATAGAAAAATGCTGGAGGACGCCGGTATGAAAACGATTGTAATTGATGAGATTAGAAGACTCAGCCTTCTCTATCCAGAGGTTCATGAACATGTAGATGGTTTCGGACATATTTCTTTCCGGGTGAAAGACAAACCATTTGTCATCATCGGTGAGACCTTATCGATTAAAACGCTCCCATCCACTCAGGAAATCCTCCTTGAACAGCCAGGTTATATCAAAGCTCCATACATTGGAAGACACGGGTGGGTGCTGGTTGAAATAGAGGAAGTAGGCTGGCAAACCATTGAAGGGTTGGTTCGCAATGGCTACTTGATTGTGGCTCCAAAGAGACTCTCAGATGCTGTTCGGAATGGGTAGAGGAACATGATGAATTTAATTACCAATGAACTTATAAAACAAACCTCTCACTCACGGATGTGGATTTCCCTTGCTCTTATCGTGTTTGTGGATGCCATCGCATCCATATTTGTCTACTTGCTCTTCGATGGCATCCAATTTTCATTCTGGGAATATATGCGAATCAGTTCGAACCTGTTAATAATCATACAACTCTTCAGTCTGATCATTGCCGGGGATATCGTATCGAGTGAATTCTCGTCGGGAACCATCAAGCTATTGCTCATCCGGCCAATTCACCGTGTGAAGATTCTCCTTTCCAAATACATAACCGTACTGGTTATCGCAACTGTTTTAACAGCCTCTCATTTCTTATTTTCTGCCGTACTTGGTTCACTGTGGTTTTATGATAGTTTCTTTGATTTGAACGAGAACTTTTTTATTGTGGCAGGGGCGTATGTCCTGAGATTCATAGAAATGCTGGTGGTTTGTTCGTTCGCTTTTACCTTTTCTGTGGTGACGAGAAGCAGTTCGTTTGCGATTGGTTCTACGATCTTTCTGACCTTTTCTGGAAGCGCGTTATTGATGCTGATGAACGAGCGTGGGCTGGAGTGGGGAAGGTATCTGTTGTTTGCGAATACTGATTTGCAGCAGTATTTCTTTGGGACTCCGCCATTTGAAGGGATGACGTTTTGGTTTTCGGTTGTGGTGATTGCGGTTTATTTGGTTGGGTTTGGTGGATTGTGTTGGTGGAGTTTTGGTCGGCGGGATGTGGATGTTTAGTTTTGTACCAGGTACAATTCAATACCATCTGTACCTGGTACAAACAGGTGTAAATGTACCAGGTACAGAATTAAAAGCTCAAAGAAATACCACTCTGCAGGAATTTTTTAGGTTATGTCGAATTGATATATTTGTACCTTATTAGAGAAAGGAAGAGTATATGACAAGAAACCTTAGAGTTTGGTATCCTGGAGCCATCTATCACATTACTGCACGTGGAAACAGAAAGAATAATCTATTTCGAGACAGAAAGGATTACAATCATTATGTAGGATTAATGCAAAGAGCAAAAGAAAAAACCCCATTCCTTCTTCACTCCTATTGCCTCATGCCTAATCATGTTCACCTCATTATCGGAACACTCAATGATCCTCCTTCAGACATTATCCACTACGTTCACTCCATTTATGCCAGATACTTTAACCGAAAATACCATTATGTTGGCCATGTGTTTCAGGATAGATACTACGCCAAACTAATTAAAAACTCTAAGCAACTGATTGACACGAGCAGTTACGTTCATCTGAATCCAGTGAAGTCGAAATACTCCAAGAAACCTGAAGACTATCAATGGAGTAGCTACAAAAACTATATATCCGCCGGTGACAAGTCAATTGTTGATACTCAAAAGATTTTTTCGTATCTTGGAGAATCTCCTTATGAAAAGTATAAATTTTATGTAGAAATGAAATATAAGATTAAGGATTGGAACGAGCCTCTTCTAAAATATTGATTATAATTTGTACCAGGTACAACGAGACCATAATGTACCAGGTACATTCCACACCATCTGTACCTGGTACACAAACTAACTTCACTTCCTTCACAAATCCGCCCCAAACTCTCCACAAAACCTCCACAACCCCACCGTCTACCCCACCAAAAAAGTGAGATAATAATACCATAAAGAGTACCAGGTGACCCCAAAACACTCGCAACCCCCACCTCACTCTTAAAACTCTCCAACCCTTATTCACCAACACCTTCGACACCACATTACAAACTTTACGAAAAATTGACAAAATTTTAAGAAAGTTTAAGAAGGATAAATGAAGGGAATGGAGAATATATAAACATAGCTTTATTTTTAAAAGGAGGAGTTTACATGTTGAACTACAACATTCGAGGCGAGAACATTGAGGTAACTCCAGCGATTCGCGAACACGTGGAGAAGAAGATTGGCAAGTTAGATCGTTACTTTAATGAAACTCCTGATGCAAATGTACATGTTAATTTAAAAGTGTATCCTGATAAAAATACGAAAACTGAAGTGACTATTCCAATGCCGCATTTAGTGCTACGAGCAGAGGAACGCAACACAGATATGTATGCGGCCATTGATCTGATAGTAGATAAATTGGAGCGTCAAATTCGCAAACATAAGACAAGAGTGAACCGTAAGATGCGTGAAAAAGGCAGCCCGAAGGAGTTCTTCGCGGCTCAGGAAGATTTGAATCATGTTTCTCCTAATGGCGCAGCTGCCGTTGAACTGGAGGAAGAGGACGATCAGGAAGTAGTAAGAACGAAGCAGTTCAACCTGAAACCGATGGACAGCGAAGAAGCCATCCTGCAGATGAACATGCTCGGTCATACATTCTTCATCTTCACCGATGCAGAAACAAACGCGACAAACATTGTGTACAAGCGTCGTGACGGTAAGTACGGTTTAATTGAAACAAACTAAATTGATAACCAAGGAATCCTGCGGTCACAATGATGACCGCAGGATTTTTTAATTGATAGGAGGATTTTACCATTTTTTGTCGAAGTTTGATGGTAGGCAAAAAATAGGGGGAAATGAAATGAGAGATCCACGATTAGAAAAGTTAGCGGAAGTGCTTTTAACCCATTCACTAAAGGTGAAAGAAGGGGAAAAACTTATGATTGCTGGGGAGCAGACTACGAAGCCCCTCATAAAAGAACTCCTTAAAAAATCTTACGAAATAGGAGCTATCCCTTACTTTGAATTGGGAGACCAGGAATTAAATCGAATAATGGCAACACACGCCAGACCAGAACAGATGATCCTGCGAAACAAATGGAATTTGGAACAGTATCAGGACCTGGATGCATTTATTAGTATTGCCAGCGATGCCAATGACGCAGAAATGAGTGAAGTCCCTCCAGAACAATGGCAGGAACTTATGCCTCATATGAAAGAATCCAACGACTATCTCATCCAAAACAAAAAGTGGGTTCTTCTAAACTATCCAAACTTCTCACTCGCACAAAAAGCAAAGATGAGCTATGACACGTTCTTTGATTATCTTCTGGAAGTCTGCACAGTCAATTACAAACAGATGGAAGAAGCCCAGAAGCCTCTGAAAGAGTTGATGGATAAAACCGATAAAGTGCGCATCACCGGTGAAGGGACGGACCTTACATTCTCCATCAAAGACATTCCGTCTGTCATGTGTTTCGGTGAGCGGAACATTCCGGATGGAGAGGTGTATACGGCTCCTGTGAAGGATAGCGTGAATGGGACGATTACCTATAACACTCCGACACTTTATAGGGGATTTTCGTTTAACAATGTTTCCTTGACGTTTGAGGACGGCAAAATTGTGAAGGCGACTGCAGATAATACGAAGGAATTGAACGATATCCTCGATACTGATGAAGGTGCCCGTTTCATCGGTGAGTTTGCTCTTGGTGTGAACCCGAAGATCAACGAACCGATGCTGGATATTTTATTTGATGAAAAGATTAACGGAAGCTTTCACTTCACCCCGGGACAGGCATATGAAGAGGCAGACAACGGAAACCGCTCCAATGTGCACTGGGACATGGTGTGTATCCAGCGTCCTGAATACGGCGGCGGGGAAATTTACTTCGATGATGTTTTAATTCGTAAAGATGGGTTATTTGTAGTAGAAGAGCTAAAAGGTTTGAATCCTGACGCTTTAATCTAAAGGAGGACTTCATCATGACGTATTCCATTGTAGGCTATGACCCGGAAGAGAAAGAATGGGGGATTGCGGTACAATCGAAATTCCTCGGTGTTGGATCGGTTGTGCCGTTTGCAAAAGCAGGGGTCGGCGCAGTGGCGACTCAATCCTACGCGAACACTTCTTACGGTCCACACGCACTTCAACTGATGTCAGAAGGAAAGACGGCGGAAGAAGCTCTTGAAATCATTACAAAGGATGACCCGGAGCGTCCGTTACGCCAGGTAGGATTGATTGATGCCGGTGGAAACCCGGCCACGTTCACGGGTGAAGGGTGTTATGACTGGGCCGGTGGGCAGACAGGCAAACACTTTGCCGCGCAGGGAAATATATTAGTAGATAAGAACACAGTGAAGGCGATGGCGGAGACTTTTGAATCGACGACCGGGTCCCTTGCAGAGCGATTGTTACAGGCATTGAATGCCGGGCAGGAAGCAGGCGGTGATTCCCGGGGGATGCAGTCCGCTGCCCTGTTAGTCGTTAAGGAAAACGGCGGGTATGGCGGATTCAACGACCGGTATATAGATCTGAGGGTGGACGATCACACCTCTCCAATCAAAGAACTGAAGCGGGTCTATCAACTTCATCAGCTCTACTTTAAAGAATCGGATGCCGGTAGAGTGGTATTATTGGAGGGGAATATCCATGATGAAGTGGAACGTGAACTATCGCGACTTGGTTATGCGAAAGAAAAGCAGTCCCTCTATCAGAATCTGAAAGACTACCTCCACACGGAAAACTTTGAAATGCGTGAGCAGGAAGAGAATTATATCGATTTGGATGTATTGGATTATATGAAAAAGCAGGGAAGATAGATGGAAAAAGAACCAGTCGGAAATCGATTGGTTCTTTTTTCTTGTTTTAAAACAGTTTAATGCTTGCTAGAAATGTTATATAATGAACATTTGTGTACGGGACTCAGAGAAGTTGGAGGTAAATACAAACATGAGTACAGTCGGTAGAAATGAACCATGCCCATGTGGCAGTGGAAAGAAATATAAGAAATGCTGTGAGAACGTTGTGAATATAGATACCCTGGTGAATCAGGAGCTGGATGTGCTGCAGGCGCAGCTGTATGACTTTATCGCTACGGCTCAGTCTGCGGAGATGGAAGAGAGCTATCATCACTACTTGTCCAAGATGGACTTGATGCAGGCCGATCCGGATATATATGAAATGGCATTTGTCAGCTGGTACGGAGCGACTCAGAAGGATGCTGACGGTGTTCGTTTAATTGAACGTTTTGTAGATAAACAGTTGAGCACCGTGACCCGCCCTCAGACAGCTGAAATATTGGAATCATGGAAGAACATTCGTGTGACAGCCGGTACAGTTGAGAAGCTGGATGACCATACGCTTCGTGTCGATGAAGCCATCTCAGGGGATACGCTTGTCGTAACGGAGAAATTTGGTAAGCTTGAGGAGAACAGCTTCTTCTTAGGGTTACTATTACCAAATGGAGAGAAGTATCTTCCATTTGCTCAATACTTCATTTATCCAGCGATTGAAAAAGCTGCGATGGAATTAGTGAAGATCCGTTATGAACAAGGTGAGTTTGAAACTCTCCATGATTACTTATCAGGTCAGTACCTGGAAATCGCGGATGTCGGATTTGTTCTTTATAGTGCGGAGAAGAAGAAGTCAGGAAAAGCGGCTTCTAAACCAGATCAGGCAGAAGCAGAACAAGATTCTGATAAGAATGCCGAAGACTCCATTGAAGGAGTGGAAATCTGGAAGACGCCGGAATACAACGAAGCGATTACTTCCCTTCAAACCTTCCTATCTGAAAAAGGGGAAGACAAGAATGAAAGTGCACTCCTCGTAGCCGTATTGGAAAAATACTTCTACACAGAACGCCCAACGATCCGCAATCCAAAAATCTACTCAGGGGCAATGGTCGACATGGCGAAAAACATCGACGAAATCAGCATCCGCCACGTTCAAAAAGAACTGGCGGAATACTTCGATGTCTCTGCCAACAGCATCTCCAGACGAAGCAAACAAATCTGGGAAAGCTACCAGGACACAGTCTACGAACTGCTAAAAACAGTGAACGCCTAACCAGAACTAAATACACTTTTCACAAAAGTCGCCTATCAAAGGCGGCTTTTTTTGAGGGACGGACCTCCCAATTCATGACCATTTAGAATAGAATGCTTGATATGATAGCATTCACTTCTTCCAAAGGCTGAAAAAGGGAGGTCCGTCCCTCAAAGGCTTAAGTTGTATCCGATATGGGATAGTGGTAAGATTGATAGGGAATATATCGTGTTTTGGTGGGAGGATTATTGCGTTTTATAGCGAATTTTAAGTAGAGTGATGCGGAAGAGTTTCTGGGAATTTACAGGGATTTCACATAATTCTCATCGGAATCTCATTTAGTTTCGTTATACTTGTGACGTTTGGCTCTCATTCCAACACAGATAAAGGAGCGTTTATACATGCTTGGTCTATTAAACAAAGTGTTCGATGCGAATAAAAGAGAATTAAAGAGGCTGGAGAAACTGGCCGATCAAATAGAAGAATTAGGCCCCGATATGGAGCGTCTGACGGATGATGAAATCCGTGAAAGAACAGAGCGCTTCAAAGAGCGTTATCAAAAAGGCGAAGATTTAGAGGACATGCTCGTTGAAGCATTTGCTGTCGTTCGTGAAGCGGCTCGACGTGTACTGGGACTTTACCCGTACCGCGTTCAGCTTATGGGTGGTATTTCCCTTCATGGCGGAAACATCTCCGAGATGAAAACCGGTGAAGGTAAAACCCTGACGGCTACAATGCCTGTTTACTTGAATGCTATCACAGGAAAAGGCGTTCACGTTATCACGGTCAATGATTATCTTGCCAGCCGTGATGCCGAGGAAATGGGTAAACTGTACAATTTCTTAGGGTTAACTGTAGGGCTCAACCTCAACTCTATGTCCAAAGATGAAAAACGTGAAGCCTATAATGCGGATATCACATATGGTACAAATAACGAGTTCGGGTTCGACTACCTTCGTGACAACATGGTGCTGTACAAAGATCAAATGGTTCAGCGCAGCCTTCATTTTGCCGTCATCGATGAGGTCGACTCCATTCTGATCGATGAAGCACGTACACCATTGATCATTTCAGGTAACGCACAGCGTACGCCTCAGCTGTACATCCAGGCGAATGCGGTCGTACGTACCCTGAAAAAAGAAGAAGATTACACATACGATGAAAAAACAAAAGGTGTTCAATTAACAGAAGACGGAATCAGCAAGGTAGAAAGAGCCTTCCATATTGATAACCTGTTTGATATTTCACATGTAACTCTTAACCACCACATCAACCAGGCGCTGAAAGCCCACGTTAGTATGCACCGTGACGTTGATTATGTAGTTCAGGAAGGCGAAATTGTCATTGTTGACTCCTTCACGGGACGTCTGATGAAGGGCCGCCGTTATAGTGACGGTCTTCACCAATCAATTGAAGCCAAAGAAGGCCTTGAAATCCAGAACGAAAGCATGACGATGGCAACGATCACGTTCCAGAACTACTTCCGTATGTATGAAAAGCTGTCCGGTATGACGGGTACAGCGAAGACGGAAGAAGAAGAGTTCCGTAATATCTACAATATGAACGTTATTGTCATCCCGACGAACAGACCGATCGTCCGTGATGACCGAGCCGATCTGATTTACGCTTCCATTGAAGGGAAGTTCAATGCGGTTGTGGATGACATCAAAGAACGAAACGATAAAGGGCAACCTGTACTGGTCGGTACGGTTGCCGTAGAAACGTCAGAATTGATTTCCAAGCTTCTTACTAAAAAAGGCGTACGCCATAATGTATTGAATGCGAAAAACCATGGCCGTGAAGCAGAAATCATTTTAGAAGCGGGGCAGCCTGGTGCTGTCACGATTGCAACAAACATGGCCGGTCGTGGTACGGATATCAAGCTTGGGGAAGGCGTCATCGATCTTGGCGGTCTTGCCGTTATCGGTACAGAACGTCACGAATCACGCCGTATCGATAACCAGCTCCGTGGACGTTCCGGACGTCAAGGGGACCCTGGTGTGACTCAGTTCTACCTTTCAATGGAAGATGAATTGATGAGAAGGTTCGGGTCTGACAATATGAAGAGCATGATGGAACGCCTTGGAATGGACGATTCCCAGCCAATCCAAAGCAAGATGGTCAGCCGTGCAGTCGAATCCGCTCAAAAACGAGTGGAAGGAAACAACTTCGACGCTCGTAAACAGCTTCTACAATATGATGATGTCCTGCGTCAGCAGCGTGAAATCATCTACAAACAGCGTAACGAAGTCATCGATTCCGAAAACCTTCGTGAAATCGTTGAAGGCATGATCAAATCAGCCATTGAACGCCAGGTAGCAGCACATACTTCAGAAGAAGAGATGGAGAACTGGAATCTGCAAGGCATCGTAGATTACGTCAATGCCAATCTTCTACCTGAAAATGACGTGACGGTCGACGATCTTCGCGGAAAAGAAGCAGATGAAATGGCGGCACTCATTTATGAAGATGTACAGCACCGCTACAATGAAAAAGAAGAGCAGCTGACGCCGGAGCAAATGCGTGAGTTTGAAAAAGTCATCCTGCTTCGCGCCGTTGATACAAAATGGATCGACCATATCGATGCCATGGATCAACTTCGTCAAGGTATCCACCTTCGTGCATACGGACAAAACGATCCGTTACGTGAATACCAGCATGAAGGATTCGCTATGTTCGAAAGCATGGTCCTTGCCATCGAAGAAGACGTGGCCAAATACGTCATGAAAGCGGAAATCCGCAACAACCTGGAACGCCAGGAAGTGGCCAAAGGTCAAGCGGTCAACCCGAAAGAAGACGGAGCAAAAGCCAAAAAACAACCAGTCCGTAAACAAGCAGACGTCGGCCGCAACGACCCATGCCCATGCGGAAGCGGCAAAAAATACAAACACTGCCACGGAATAACCGGATAACGAAAAGAAATCAGATGATACCTGGGACTTATTTTGCTAAAATAAATCCCAGGTACTTTTCCGTTTTTTACAGGTAGCAGAAGTAGAGGTATTTATAGTGGATGATTTTGTGAAAGACTTTGTTGAAGCCTTGTTGATTAAAGCGGAAGGTGCTCGACTCCTGCGGGAAAAGCGGGACAGTTCGAAAAGCGGAGGCGGCTTGCACAGCCCCGACAAGCATAAGATGAATGGGCCGGGAAGGCGCCCTTTGCCTTCTTGGACCATTTAGCTTATGACCTCGAGGGGCTAGCCGCCGGAGCTAGACAGGTGAGACCCCGCAGGCAAAGCCGAGGAGGCTCACCGCCCGCCCCGCGGAAAGCGAGCACCTGCAGCGGAAATCAACCGCTACTGTCCAAATTAATAGCCATTCATCCTACTTCACAACCTTTTCAATTAGGTAATCCCAACAACCCAAATAACTATAGAGGTGACCACACATGGAACTATCAGAAATCAGAGCAGAGTTAGAAAAATCAGCTAAGACATTAGCGGACTTCAGGGGGTCTCTTTGACTTAGAAAACAAAGAGGCAAGAATCCAGGAACTGGACGAAATCATGGTCCAGCCCGACTTCTGGGATGACCAGCAAAAAGCACAAGGACTTATCAATGAAGGGAACGGTCTGAAGGATCTAGTCAATGAATACAAATCATTGCTTGAATCCCAGGAGAACCTGGAGTTGACCCTTGAACTAGTCAAAGAAGAGCCGGACGAAGAACTTCAAAAGGACCTGGAAGAAGAACTAGGTGACCTGATCAAACGTCTAAACGACTACGAGCTTCAGCTTCTATTAAGTGAAGAACATGATAAAAACAATGCCATCCTTGAACTGCATCCCGGTGCAGGTGGAACCGAGTCACAGGACTGGGGTTCCATGCTTCTTCGTATGTACACTCGTTGGGGTGAAAAACGTGGATTCAAAGTGGAAACTCTGGATTACCTTCCAGGAGATGAAGCAGGAATCAAAAGTGTAACGTTGGCAATTAAAGGCCATAACGCATATGGTTACTTAAAAGCTGAAAAAGGCGTACACCGTCTTGTTCGTATTTCACCATTCGATTCTTCGGGCCGCCGTCATACTTCATTCGTGTCTTGTGAAGTTATGCCTGAATTCAATGAAGAAATTGAAATCGACATCCGTACGGAAGACCTGAAAATCGATACGTACCGTGCAAGTGGAGCCGGTGGACAGCACATCAATACAACCGACTCAGCTGTCCGTATCACTCACTTACCAACTAATGTCGTGGTAACGTGTCAATCGGAACGTTCCCAAATCAAAAACCGTGAGTCGGCCATGAAAATGCTGAAAGCGAAGCTCTACCAAAAGCGGATCGAAGAACAAGAGCAGGAGCTTGCTGAAATCCGTGGAGAACAAAAGGAAATCGGGTGGGGAAGCCAGATCCGTTCCTACGTCTTCCATCCATACTCCATGGTCAAAGACCACAGAACCAACACAGAATCAGGAAACGTTCAAGGCGTCATGGACGGCGACATCGACCCATTCATCAACGCATACCTGAGATCCAGAATACAATAAAATGCCAAACTGCCCTCCCGATCAGCGGAAGGGCAGTTTTTTTGAGGGACGGACCTCCAAAAGCCATAGATCGACCATATTAAAGCCCTTTACCGAGGTCCGTCCCTCAAACTCATGAACCTCATCCCATTAATGCTTTAACACGTTATTGGACTGTTATTTACACCTTTATGTGCCCATGCTATACTCTCAAAGGTTGATGCAGAGGGATATTAGAGCAGTTAATCTTCTCGATATGCATCACGATATCAACTTGTATTTCATTAGAATTGAGAGTGCAAATTCGTCATGGATTGTATACTTCTTCACAAAAAGGATGTCCTGATTTAGAGGTCCGTCCCTGAAGAGTGGTGCATCAAAGAAAAGATTTGTACTCATACTATTAATACATAGGTTAAAGGAGTCGTACTGGATGGGTTTGAAGGAAAGGCGTCGTGATCAGGTAATTAATCCACGGAAAGAGAAGTTGTTAGAGTATTTGTTTGTTGTGTTTGGGTCGACGATTGTGGCCATTGCGTTTAATGTGTTCTTACTTCCGAATGAGGTTGCCTCAGGAGGGGTTAGTGGGATATCGACCATCCTGAATGGACTGTTCGATTGGAAGCCCGCATATGTCCAATGGGCATTTAACATACCGCTATTCATAGCAGGATTGATCTTCCTGGGTCTGCAATTCGGTGTTAAAACAGCCATCGGTACGGTGTTTTTACCACTTGTCGTGTTCTTGACCGAAGACTGGAAGCCATGGACGGAAGATCCGCTCCTTGGCGCACTCTTTGGCGGAATCGGTGTAGGACTTGGTTTAGGGATCGTGTTCCGGGGAAGAGCCTCAACTGGAGGGACGGACCTAGCTGCGCAGATTGTTAATAAGTTTACGGGACTGTCTCTTGGGACATGTGTCGCCCTTATTGATGGTATGATCGTTCTTTCGGCAGCCATCGTTTATGATATTGAGCGAGGGTTATATGCCCTAATTGGATTGTATGTCACAAGTAAAACCATCGATCTCGTACAGGTCGGAATAAGCAGATCGAAAATGGCATTGATTATAACCAATCGCCAGGAAGAAGTTCGTGAAGGAATCCTGAATAAAATCGACCGTGGTGTGACAAAACTATCTGCATACGGTGGCTACACGGATGATGAACGCCCGATCCTCATGTGCGTTGTTGACCAAACAGAATTCACAAAACTGAAACAACTGGTCAAAACCATTGATCCAACTGCATTCGTCGTCACAATGGATGCTTCAGAGGTACTGGGGGAAGGTTTCAAACGGGTTTAATCTTGGTATAATTATGTAAGAGAGGGACGGACCTTGTATCATATCCGCGACTCTGATAAATGTTTCCGAGGGGGATTAAAGATGAAGAGAAAGCTGCTAGGTGTTCTTTTTGGCGCTTCATTGGTACTGGCTGCCTGTGGTGGTGACGGCGGCGACAGTACAGAAACAAGCTCCGGCGGAGTGGACCCTGAAAAAATCGTAAATAATAAGTGCACCAGCTGCCACGGTGGAAACCTTGAAGGCGGGATGGGGCCGGCCCTGAAAAATATCGGTGCTGAGCTAAGCAAAGATCAAATTCTTGAAACCATCAAGAATGGTAAAGGTCAAATGCCACCTGGACTCATTGAAGGTGAGGAAGCGGAAGCAGTAGCTGAATGGTTATCCAATAAGAAATAAGATCAGGAGAAGAATCCACGTTGGGGTTCTTCTTTTTTTGCATGGATTCACTCCATCAACATAAAATATCCACCATTTCTTACTCCTAAGAGTTTATCCACAAGTTTTTCCTAGTCCTTCTTTAAGTGTTTATTACAGAAGTTTTTCTTACATCATGGTTCATTTTGCTGAGCTCAATTATAACCTAGTAATTTAATCAGAATAGCATCAACTTAACGTTTATCATTTTAAGAACCTGAAACTTTAGAGTGTAGTATTAGTACCTGTTATTAGATAAAAAGTACTATTTTTCCATCAAAAAATAGGTAAAATCGACAACAAAACAGGTAAAAAATTCACATTTTTTCACGTGCTGAAATGAAAATGTAATAATTTTTTTCCTTAACTTACTATAAAGTGATGTTATAATTATTTTCGGAAGCGTAATTCGAGTTTTTTCACCATTTTTTGTCTAACGGTGGTAAAGACGACTAGGGTTACGTGCCGTGTACATATGTCGATAACAGCCAAGAGGGTAACTACATAATACAAATTAGGTGATTTGAAAATGATAGAAATGAAAGACGTCTACAAGCAGTACAGCAACGGTGTCATGGCTGCTAATGGCTTTAACGTCCACATTAAGCAAGGTGAGTTTGTGTATGTGGTGGGTCCAAGTGGCGCCGGGAAATCTACGTTCATCAAAATGATGTACCGCGAAGAACGTCCTTCCAAAGGAGATATCATCGTTAATGGTATCAATCTCGCA
Organism: Rossellomorea sp. YZS02; assembly: GCF_033963925.1. Lineage (NCBI taxonomy): Bacteria > Bacillati > Bacillota > Bacilli > Caryophanales > Bacillaceae > Rossellomorea > Rossellomorea sp. YZS02. The sequence goes on from NZ_JAXBLY010000005.1 coordinate 185,494, forward strand.
AAACTGAAGAATAGTAGAGTTCCATACTTACGAAGAAATGTTGGAGTCGTGTTTCAGGATTTCAAGCTGCTACCATCGCTGACAATCTATGAAAACATAGCCTTCGCACTTGAAGTAATAGAAGAACATCCAAAACAGATTAAGAAGAGGGTCATGGAAGTTCTTGACCTGGTAGGGTTAAAGCATAAAGCAAGAATGCTGCCGAATGAGTTATCAGGCGGGGAACAGCAGCGTGTATCGATTGCACGATCGATTGTGAATACGCCAAAACTTGTGATTGCAGATGAGCCGACGGGTAACCTTGATCCGGAAACGTCTTGGGATATCATGAACATCTTTGAAGAAATCAGCAACCGTGGAACAACGGTCATAATGGCTACGCATAACCGTGAAATCGTAAATACAATCAAGCACAGGGTAATCGCCATTGAAAATGGCCGCATTGTCCGGGATGAACAGCGAGGTGATTACGGTTATGAAAGCTAGAACGTATGGCAGGCATTTCAGAGAGAGCTTCAAGAGCATCGGCCGTAACGGCTGGATGACTTTCGCATCGGTGAGTGCGGTTACCGTAACACTGCTACTTGTAGGTGTGTTTATCGTATTGATGTTAAACATGAACAAGGTAGCGACTGATATTGAGAAAGACGTTGAGGTTCGTGTATTACTTGAAATTGGTACTGAGAAATCCCAGATTGATCAGATTGAGAAGAAGATTCAAAAGATAAATGGAGTTGAATCCGTCGAATACTCTTCTAAAGAGGAAGAGCTTCAGAACCTCGTCAAGGACTTGGGTGACGATTTCAGATTATTTGAACAAGATAATCCACTGTATGATGTGTTTATCGTAAAAGCTGAAAACCCACGTGATACGGGAAAAATAGCTGGACAAATCAGCTCATATGACGGTGTAAATGAAGCACTGTACGGTGAGGCGAAGATTGAAAAACTATTTAATGTGCTGGAAATGAGTAGAAATGTAGGACTTGTATTAATTATCGGTCTACTATTCACTGCCATGTTCCTCATTTCAAATACAATCAAAATTACCATTGTCGCAAGAAGAAGGGAAATCGAGATAATGAAACTCGTGGGTGCAACCAACTGGTTTGTACGCTGGCCGTTTATATTAGAAGGATTATGGCTGGGTGTTTTAGGTTCTATTATCCCGATCGCTCTTGTCACCACAGGTTACTACTATGCTTATGAATTTATTAAACCGAAACTACAAAACAATTTTATTCAGATATTAGATTTTACCCCCTTTATCTACCAAGTAAACGGATTGATTTTACTGATGGGTTGCCTGATCGGTGCCTGGGGAAGCTTTATGTCTGTGCGTAAATTCTTAAAAGTGTAAAATTTGATAGGTTGATAGAAGCTGAAAGGAGCATGCCGCTTGAACAGGAAGTATTTTATATCATTATCACTTGCAGCAGCATTAACAATCGGGGGTCTGCCAACGTTCGCTACAACTGCTAGCGCTAACTCCTCTGTGCAGGACTTAAAGAAACAGCAGGGTGACGTTTCTTCTAAAAAGGAAGAGGTCAATGGAAAGATAAATGAGAAAAATTCACAAATTGACCAAAACATCAGCAAGCAGAAAGATATTCAATCCCAAATTACTGAAATCAGCACGAAGTTGAAAGATACAGAAACAAAAATTACAGAAAAAACAAAAGAGATTAATGAAACGACTGCTAAAATCAATAAGCTTAAGGCAGATATTGAAGAGTTAAAGGAAAAGATCGCAGAACGTAACGAGCTTTTAAAAGAACGCGCTCGTGCGATTCAAGAGAAAGGCGGCTCAGCCAATTATCTTGACGTACTTCTTGGAGCGGAAAGCTTCGGAGACTTCATCAACCGTGTCACAGCAGTAAATACAATCGTAAATGCAGATAAAAAAATCATGGACGAACAGAAACGCGATCAAGCTGAATTAGAGAAAAAGCAGGCGGAAGTAGAAAAAGAACTTGCTGACCTTGAAGCTTCAAAAGCGAATCTTCAGTCCCTGAAAAAAGATCTGGATAGCCAAAAAGCTAAAAAAGCAGAATTATTCAAGCAGTTAGAAGCTCAACAGGCTACGTTAAAAGTAGAAAAAGCTGATCTTGAAAAAGAATCAGACGAGCTTGCTAAGATGGAGCAGCAGCTTGAAGGAGAGATCCAGGCAGAACAAGCACGCCTGGCAGAACTAGCCCGTCAGCGTGAAATTGAACGCAAACGTCAGGCTGAAGCTGAAGCAGCTAAACGTGCAGCGGCTACGTCAAGCAATAGTGGTGGTGGCTCGACGTCAACAGCGCCAAGTGCCCCGGTAAGCTCAGGAGCATGGACAGCTCCAGCACATGGAACGATCACTACCAACTTCGGATGGGATGTCTTAAATGGTGAAAGAAGATTCCACTATGGTACAGACATTGCGGCACGTGGAAGTGTTCCAATCTCAGCAGCAGCTGATGGATATGTCATCAAAAGCCATTACAGCTCAAGCTACGGTAATGTTGTATACATTACTCACTCTATCAACGGTCAAACGTTCACTACTGTATATGCTCATATGTCTTCTTCATTAGTAAGTACTGGACAAGCTGTGAATAAAGGCGACCAAATCGGATACATGGGTAACACCGGCTTCTCATTTGGACAGCATTTACACTTTGAACTTTACAGAGGATCTTGGAGTGCATCTCATTCCAATGCTGTAGATCCACGTCAATATATTAACTTTTAAGTTTTAAAACCCCGTTCTCTAGTAGAATGGGGTTTTTTATCGGATGCTTTCACTCTGTATTAGGATAAAGGATTCATCAACTAATTACGGTATTGTGTTTTCATATCATCTTTCTTTTAGTATAATGACAATATATTTAAATGATTTTCGAAAAAGGCAAACTAATTGAAAAATTAGGACGCAAAGCCACGGGTCTTCCATTTTATTAAAATAATGATCGCCGGGTTACCGAAATAACGGAAGCAATGAATACTAATGGTTGCATTTTGCTAGTATGATTTTGCCTGCCGATTCGTAGGATATTTTTTACTAGAGATGCTTTATTAGTAAGGATTGAACCTGTAAGAAGGATGATGGTATTGGAGTTAGCTGATATAAAGAGACAATTGAGAAGTTTCTGCAGAAGAAATCGTACAGCATTAAAGTACACCCATATAGGACAGTATACAGCTGAAGAAGTCAGTGACATGTTCCTGGAATGTGTCGGTCCTGAAGAACTTGAAAAGATCCTACACGACATTGAAATAATCAATCAGCGCGGTGGGGACAGCGTTAAATATTTTATGCTTATATTGGAAGGTTTGAAAGCGGCCTAGATTGCAAGAATACTTATGGATCACCCTTTGTATAATCGGGGTGATCCTTTTGTTTTATGAATCGTATCAGGGCAGGTATAGTTCTTATTTGTTCAACGGTCCGACACACATCCAGCGTACAAATCTGTAATAATTCAACTAAGGGATACACTATGAGTAAATAACTTGATTGTGGGTTTGAGATTTAAGATACTAATACATAATAGGGTATATATTTGAACGGGGGAATTTCAATGACCGGACATTTATTTGAACATCATAAAGCTTCAAAGCTGCTTGATCCAAAGCGGCAAGCCATAGTGCCTGTAGACAAAGCATTGGAGATGCTTCAATTAAAACCTGATGATATTGTGGCAGACCTGGGTTGTGGGAATGGATATTTAACCCTTCCGATTGCCAGGATAGTTGAAACGAAGGTGCAGGCAGTAGATTTACAACAGGAAATGCTTGAGTACTTGAAGCAGCGTGCTGGGGAAGAAGATATAGACAACATCGTGTATGTGAAATCATCCCTTGAGTATCTTAGCTTCAACAAGGAAACGTTAGATAAGGTTGTATCTGCTTTCGTCCTGCATGAAGCTCCTGATTTGATCAAAGTTTTTCAAGATCTTCATGACATGTTTAAAGACGATGGAATCTGGTTGATTCTTGATTGGGAGGCTGTAGAATCCGAAATGGGACCGCCAATAGAGGAAAGGCTTGCTTCTGAGGACTTGGACCGTCAACTTACTTCAGCGGGCTTCACGACAACAGTCGGGCATTTCCATCCGTCCGTCTACTATATCGTTGTGAGAAAGAACGCTTGTTAGTGAAGGGAGTAGTGACCGATGCATGAAATGTGGTACTCCATAGGTTCATTCACGTTTCCTTCTTCCTGGGGAGCAATCATTGCCTCCTTCTTCCTGACGTATCTGTTTCTCTATTTCTGGAATAGAAAGGCAAGCGATTGGTATTCGAGTGCGGTCTTTTATTTTATTCTTACCTGGAAGCTGAGTGTCATAGTGGTAGATTTTCAAACGGTCATCGATCATCCCCTTACAATCCTGTATTTTCATGGAGGAAGGGTTGGTTACTGGCTGGGGATCCTGGCAGCACTTTTATACATAACCTTAAAAAGGGGAGTAAGCCCATCCATTGTAGTCATCGCCTGGGTCAGTACGGTGGTTTCCTTTGAATTTGTCCATCATGTATTAGAACTGGATTTCCTTTCAGAAATCTTCCAACTTATCATCAACGGGACACTCTTTTGGTTTCTATTAAAAAAATCAAGTGGACTAAAGCGGGAAATATGGATAGTGCAATTAGTGGTTGTTTTCACACTGCTTCAACTGCTGTTTCATTCGTTAAATACAGGTTTTACGTTCACTACCGTTACATGGACGTATGTAGTGGTGATGATCTATCTAATTGCTTTATGCGGGAGGAGGAACCATATTGAATAAACGGAATTTTGCCCTGGCAATCGTTGCACTGCTAATTGGGATTTTTCTAGTTAACCTGTTCCAGGATCAACAGGAAAAAAAGGCAAAGCAAGAGTCAGCACAATTAGCCAAAGAGTCCATGGACCTGAGCAATGCCAAGCAGGGGCTGACGAAAGGTGACCGTGCGCCGAATTTTGAACTCACCACTTTAAATGGCGAGAGCATTCAACTGTCCGACTATCAGGGAAAAAAAGTGATCCTGAATTTCTGGGCCACCTGGTGCCCGCCATGTAAAGCCGAAATGCCCCATATGCAACAGTATTATGAAAAAAATGCGGATAAAGAGAATGTCGAAATACTTGCCGTTAATCTGACTTCCCAAGATGACGGAAAGAAAGCGGTCCAGCAGTTTGTCGATGGATACGAGCTCACCTTCCCGATCCTCATGGATGATAAAGGTGATATCGGAGACGAATACAGAGCTTTTACCATTCCGACCACCTATATGATCGACACCAACGGCCTCATCCAGCACAAAATCGTCGGCCCCATGAACGAAGAAATGATGGGTAAAATGGTCGAACAGATGGAATAATGGGAGGGACGGACCTGGTTTCATTACATACGCTATGAGGTATAAGTAACCATGACTCAAAAAGGAGGATCAATATGTTCCATTACACAAAAGAAGTTTCAATGAATGTGAAAGAAGCGGTGACAGCCGTTGAGAACGCACTTAAAGAGGAAAGTTTCGGTGTTCTTTGGAATCTTGACCTTGCCGGGAAGCTCCAGGATAAGGGTCTGGACTTCAATGAAGAAGTGGTCGTGCTCGAAGTATGCAATCCGCATGAAGCAAAGAAAGTGCTGGAGGAAAGCATGCTCGTAAGTTACTTCCTGCCTTGTAAAGTGACGGTATACACAGAAGGCGGAACAACCAAAGTCGGTATGGCGAAGCCGAGCAAGCTGATTGAGATGGTTGATAATGATGAACTGAAAGAGTTGGCATTGGATATTGAAAATCGCTTGATCGGTTGTTTAGAAAACGTTTGATGGATGGGAACCTGTTGCAACAAAGCGACAGGTTCTTTTTTTATGGAAACCAACATCTCTCACTCCTCACAATCTTCTGAATATGATACACTTTTTAAAATACATAGATAAAGGAAGGATGACGGAAATATGAAATTCACCACCAAGGTTGTACATAGTCAGCTTAAGGGAACGGAGGAAATCCGCAGTAAGACGACGCCGATCTACCAGACGTCTGCATTTTCTTTTACCTCACTGGAGGAGCTGGAGGGCTTTTATGAGGGGAAGTCTCCTTATCTCTATACAAGAACGGGTAATCCCAACACCGATGAACTGGGGAAGATGGTGGCGGACCTGGAAGGAGCACCAGCTGGTGTCGCCACATCTTCCGGTTTATCCTCCATCCTCGTGGGAATCCTGGCTGTCGTTCGATCAGGAGACCATATCGTAGCAGCAGAGGATTTGTACGGTGGTACCTTCCATATGTTAAAAGCAGAACTGAACTCATTCGGCATAACCACATCATTCGTTGATTTTACAAATGAGAAGGAAGTAGAAACAGCGATCACTCCGCAAACCAAACTGCTTTACAGTGAAACCGTCACAAATCCATTTATGCGTGTTGAAGATATCTCTAAAATGGTCGCTTTGGCGGAAAAGCATGGCTTGAAAACGATGATTGACAATACGTTTGCCACGCCGTTTCTGCGCCAGCCTTTCCTTGAAGGCGTAGACTTGGTCGCCCACAGCGCGACGAAATATATCGGTGGACACAGTGATATCACGGCAGGGGTGGTCGTAGGTCACGAAGAGCTTGTCCAAAAAGCAAGAGAGAAAGTGGTCAATATTGGTTCGAATTTAAGCCCTTTCGAAGCCTGGTTGACCTGCCGTGGTGCCAAAACGCTGGCACTGAGAGTCGGGACACAGGCCCGTAACGCAGAGACCCTTGCAGATGAACTGCGAAACAACAGAGGAGTGAAATCGGTCTATTACCCAAGCAACCTATCAGAAAAAGGGAACGGTGCAATCGTGACGATTGAACTTGAGCCAACATGTGACATCAGTACATTCTTCAAGTCCCTTGGCTGGATCAAAATCATCCCGTCCCTGGCCGGTGTGGAAACGACGGTATCGTATCCACTTGGAACATCCCATCGTGCCCTTCCGAAAGAAGCTCAGGAGAAACTTGGCATCAACACCCATGTGGTGCGCATATCGTTAGGTATCGAGGATGGGGAAGACATCGTCGCTCAGTTTACAGACGCCATTGTAGCTTCTGTTAAAAAATAAAAAATTCTGAAAATACTCTTGACGATGGTGCTCCTTACCCTTTATAATTCATCTCAACGCAAGAATTTTTTACTTTGACAACTATATGCTCTTATCCAGAGAGGTGGAGGGACTAGGCCCGATGAAACCCGGCAACCTTCATGTACGCTAAAGCGTCGCATGAAAAGGTGCTAATTCCTGCAGGCGATTTGCCTGAAAGATAAGAGGAGGACCCTATTCATTTAGACCCTCTTCTTAGGAAGAGGGTTTTTTGTTTTTACCTCTTCTATCTTCTCAGTTTTTGTGTTCAGCAGGAGAATGTTTGGAGAAGTTCAGCTGCTGATATTCTTTGAAAATTCAGCAGGTGAATTCATCCCAATAATCAACAGCTGAAAAAACCACCCTTTTCAACAGCTGAACCAAACCAAACCAAACCAACCGTAAACCAATCCAAAGCCCAAATCTAAAAAAACCAGGAGGAATTCCCAATGACCAAATCATTCGATTTCGACACTCTGCTACTTCACGGCGGCCAGGAGCCCGACCCATCCACAGGATCAAGAGCGGTACCGATCTATCAAACTACTTCCTACGTATTCGATAACAGCGATCATGCAGCCAAACTATTTGCCCTTGAAGAGCCTGGCAACATCTATACACGCATCATGAATCCGACAGTCGACGTTTTGGAGAAGCGCCTTGCCTTGTTAGAAGGAGGCATCGGGGCCCTTGGGGTGTCATCGGGAATGGCCGCCATCTCCCTGTCGATCCTGAATATTGCTGGAGCAGGAGATGAAATCGTGGCAGCCACAAATCTCTACGGTGGAACGTATAACTTGTTCTCTACGACTCTGCCGAAATACGGGATCAAGGTTCATTTTGTGGATCCGACTGATCCTGAGAACTTCCGTAAAGCAATTACGCCGAAAACGAAGGCGGTATTTGCCGAAACGATTGGAAATCCAAGCCTTCACGTTCTGGATATCGAGGCGGTCTCAAAAGTGGCGCATGACAACCACATTCCACTTATCATTGATAACACCTTTGCCACTCCGTACGTGTGCAAGCCGATCGAGTGGGGAGCGGATATCGTCATCCACTCTGCAACCAAATGGATCGGTGGTCACGGGACGGCAATCGGAGGCGTCGTCATTGACGGAGGGAAGTTTGACTGGAACCATGAGAAATTCCCTGGATTCACGGAAGAGGACAGAAGCTATAATGGACTTCGCTACGCACAAGATGTTGGCCCGGCTGCATTTATCACCAAACTTAGAGTGCAGCTTCTCAGGGATCTCGGTGCCTGCTTAAGTCCTCAAAACGCATTCCTGTTGCTGCAGGGACTTGAAACCCTGCACCTCCGTATCGAACGTCATACGGAAAACGCATTGAAGATTGCGGAGCATTTAAATCAGCACAGCGGGGTCGCGTGGGTGTCTTATCCTGGACTGCCTCAGCATCCATCCCACGCACTTGCTCAAAAATATTTAAAAAACGGAGCAGGCTCCATCGTCGTCTTTGGCATAAAAGGGGGCAGGGATTCAGGGCGGAAAGTCGTTGATAATATTTCCCTATGGTCCCATGTTGCCAACGTCGGGGATGCGAAATCACTGATCATTCATCCAGCTTCCACGACGCATCAGCAATTAAATGAGCAGGAAATCCGCGCGACCGGGGTAACCGAGGATCTTGTAAGACTTTCCGTCGGCTTGGAATCTGTGAAAGACCTGATCGAGGATTTGGATCATGCGATTGAAGTGGCGTTGGAAACGTCGAAGGTATAAGATTTAGGTTTATTGAAGATAAATCCAGGGCTGGATGCTAGTAAAAGGGCATCCAGCGGGTTACTGTATACAGATATCAGCGAAACTGCTTCTTGCAGTCAAATTTAAATGAACCTTTAATACTAATCGGGACATATGGTCGGTGGAAAAACTCAACCCATCGATCACCCCAAACAACACCAAAAAGGAGGTGGAGGAATGGAGAATTCATATTCGTACGAAGTAAGCTCCATTACCATCCCATCCCTCACGTTAGAATCAGGCATCGAGTTGGAAAATGTTCATCTTGCATATGAGCGTACAGGTCGTAAAGATGGCCCTGTCATCCTCGTATGTCATGCCCTCACTGGAACCCATATTGTCAAAGGTACCAGTGAGGACCGCGGCTGGTGGGCTGGACTGATTGGCCCCGGGTCGTATGTTGATACGGAGCGATTCAATGTGGTTGCTTTCAATGTATTGGGAGGGTGTGAAGGAAGCAGTGGTCCAACGGCCGTCAATCCGGATACCGGAGAGCGATACGGTCCGGATTTCCCCCACATCACGATAAGAGATATGGTCCATGCCCAATATGAGGCGCTGCAGCAGCTATCCGTCCAGCACGTAGAAGCTGTGATCGGAGGTTCACTCGGTGGTATGCAGGCGCTTGAGTGGGGAGTGCTGTACCCTTCCTATATCAATAAAGTGTTCGCCCTTGCTGTCTCACCGGCACTGAATGATTATGGTCTCGCGTTCAATCATATCGGGATCACGGCGATCGAAGGGGATCCAGAATTTTATAACGGACACTATCCCCAGGGAGCCGGTTTAAAAGGGCTGGAGATCGCAAGGATGGTCGGGATGGTGACGTATCGGACCCAGGAATTATTCGATCAGCGGTTTCAGCGGGAGAGGACGAATGAGCAATTTAATGTAGAGAGCTATCTGGATTATCAAGGAAAGAAATTAGGAAAGCGTTTTGATCCCAACAGCTATCTTACCTTGTTGAAAGCCATGAATACCCATGATATCGGAAGAGGAAGGGGAGGTGTGGATAAAGTCGCTGAATCCTATCGGTGCGAGCTGATTTCCATCAGCTACGAGGGTGATTTGATCTATTCCCCTCAATACTTAAAAGACTTCACGGAACAAGTATCAAATGGGGAGCACTACTATATCCCGACAGCATTCGGTCATGACGGATTTTTAGTGGAATTTGAGAAGTGGGGAGGGATCATCTCTTCCCATCTCAAACACCATCAGGTTCAAAGAATGGCGACGAACATCAAATAATCTCCATCCAATCATAACTCGTCCCCTTCCGGCATATAGTTAGATAAGCAAAGACATCGCACCGCCTTAGCGCGTTTTTGTGTGGTGTCTTTTTTCGTTGGGTGGAAGATTTTCATCCAGACCATAAACAAACGACTAGCTGGAGGGGAATATATGGAGTGGACGGGCAGAAGGCTCATCATCACCATCATCATTAGCATGCTGATCGGTGCAGGAGGAATGTATGGAGGTTTGGAATGGGCTGATTTGGCAGGGGACGAGCCTGCTCAGTTCGATGGTAAAGGGGAGCTTAATGATAAGCTTCACAAGGTAGAGGTCGCTTATGATCTGATCAGCGATAAGTTTTTTCAGGATGTAGACAAAGGGCAGCTCGTGGAAGGTGCGATCCAGGGGATGCTGAAAACCCTCGATGATCCGTACTCTGTATACATGAACGCAGAGACCGCGTCCCAATTCAATGACGCCTTGGATTCGTCCTTTGAAGGAATCGGTGCGGAGGTCACGATCATGGACGGGAAGCTTGTCATCGTGGCACCGTTTAAAAATTCACCTGCCGAGAAAGCGGGACTGAAACCGAATGACCGCATCATCAAGGTGGACGGGAACAGTATCGACGGCCTCGACCTTTACGAGGCAACGTTGAAAATACGAGGGAAAAAGGGTACGGAAGTGAAGTTGGAGATCACGAGAGAAGGACTGTCGGATCCAATCGAAGTGTCCGTGAAACGGGACGATATCCCGGTTGAAACGGTCATCTCGGATGTGAAGGAAGTCAATGGTAAGAAAACGGGTTATATTCAAATTACCACCTTCTCGGAAAATACCGCCATCGATTTTAAAAAGCAGCTGGCAGAACTTGAAAAGAAAAAAGTGGAAGGATTGGTCCTGGATGTGAGGGGCAACCCTGGAGGACTCCTGTCGAGTGTGGAAGAAATCCTGAAACAATTCGTCACTGAGAAAAAACCGTATGTCCAAATCCAGGAACGAAGCGGAGAGGTGCTGAAATCCTTCTCGAACAGTAAGGAAAGAAAAGCGTATCCTGTCGTCGTTCTTATCGATGAGGGCAGTGCATCTGCATCTGAAATCCTTGCCGGTGCGCTGAAAGAGGCAGAAGGCTATCCCCTGATCGGGACGAAGAGCTTCGGGAAAGGGACCGTACAGCAGGCAGTGCCGATGGGGGACGGCAGCAACATCAAGCTGACGATGTTCAAATGGCTGACGCCGAACGGGAACTGGATCCATAAGAAGGGAATCAAGCCGGACATCCCGGTCAGACAGCCATCCTACTTCTATGCCCATCCCCTTCAGGTGGAGAAGCCATTGGAAGAAGGCATAAACAATGAACAGGTGAAAAATGCCCAGGAAATGCTTCAAGGGTTAGGCTTCACACTTGATCGGGTCGATGGATATTTCAGCAAGAAAACCGCTAAGGCCGTCAAGGACTTCCAGATCCAGGAAAGCATGGATGTCACGGGAATCATCGATGCCAAAACTGGGGAGAGACTACAGGAAGAAATAGTAAAAGCGGTGCAGAATGAGCAGAATGATCTGCAGCTGCAGGCGGCTTTGGAGTATATTGAAAGAACAGCAAAAGGAACTGATAAAGAATAGTCTGCTAAAGAGAAAGGTTCTTAGTGAAATGAACCTTTCTCTTTTTTTTAGTTTTATTCGTGAAAAAAGAGGGGATATAGGAATGGATGTCGAATAATATAACTTAATTTACCAATTAAGGGTTCTATATGACTAAAAGGAGGTGCAAGATTGAAAAAATAGATAACAAGTAATGAATATATAGTCCTTATCCTCAATATAGTAAATTAACATTATTTCTAATTACTTTTTTTAAGGAGGTGAGGAATATTGATAGAACCAAGTAAAATGCATGAAGAGAGCGTTGCACTGGAGCAGGTGGACATTAAGACTCGAATAGATAAGTTGAACAGCAAGAGGATGATGGATATCGTCATCAGTTTGATTTCTATGATTCTATTAAGCCCGATCTTTCTCCTGATATACCTGCTCATTATGATGATGGATGGTCGCCCGGTCATATTTAAACAAACCCGGACAGGCATCAATCATACTCCCTTTACTATTTATAAATTCCGAACCATGAGGGAATCCAATGAAGTAGAGTACGGCTGGAAAGATAAAGTCCCTGATGACTTCGTGTTCAAAGGGGAACACAATCCGGATATTACCACCCTGGGAAAGATTCTTCGTAAAACAAGCCTCGATGAATTACCACAACTATTGAATGTTCTAAAGGGTGATATGAGTATGGTAGGTCCACGACCGGAAGTGCCACGCATCACTCGATATTATGATGAACAGCAGCGACAGAGATTATTAGTAAAACCCGGAATGACCGGATATGCCCAAGTAAATGGGCGCTCTGATATGAACCACGGACAGAAGATATTCTACGATTTATATTATGTTTATAATCAATCTCTCCGGTTGGACCTCAAGATCCTGTTGAAGACAATCGGTACTGTTTTGCGGCGTAGTGGTTCTTATTAGAGAACAACGGAGGTTGAAAGGAGTGTAGGGGTGGAGCAATCATTTAATTATCAAGCTATATTGAAAGAGCTAAAAAACGGTTTGAAATTCATTATCCTGACCACAATACTCACGACGGTCCTGGGGGCCATCATCACGTTCTTCTGGCTCTCTCCTATGTATGAATCCAAGACAGATCTGCTGGTCAATGGTACGGTCGTGAAAGGGAATGGGGAAGACTTATCACTTAATGAAGTGGAAATCAATATCCGTTTAATTGAAACCTACAGTATCATGATCAAGAGTGACCGGATCATGGATAAGGTCGAAGATAAGCTTGACCAGCGCATCAGTAAGGAAGAGCTGGTTAAACAAACAAGTGTAGTCACGAACGAAAACTCCCAGATCATTTCCATCATCGCTGAGAGCCCGAATCCTGAAAACGCAGCAGAAATTGCGAATGAAGTAGCTCTGACGTTTAAAGAAGAAGTAAAGAAAGTGATGGATATCGATAATGTTCATGTTCTTTCATCTGCCAGTCCAAGTGATAAGCCGGTACGCCCCAATAAAATGATCAACATCCTTCTGTCTATGGTCATTGGGTTTATTTTGTCTGCTACATGGGTTCTCTATAGGAAACACTTTGATATGAAATTAATCACCATCCATGAAGTAGAAGAGGCATTATCCCTTCCGGTGTTGAGTGGGATTCCTCATATGAAGAAGTCTAAAAAGGTGGGCGGGGGCTTATCTCAACATCTATTAAAAGCCGGAGAGGTTCATTCCCCTCTTGCTGAGGCTTATCGTTCGCTAAGGACGATTGTCCAGTATAAAACGAAGAACAATGCTGCTTCTGCATTAATGGTGACAAGTAAGCATCCAAATGAAGGGAAGTCATTGACCAGTGCCAACCTTGCGATCGTCATGGCACTCGATAATAAGAAAACCGTTTATATCGATTGTGACTTAAGGAGACCTGATGGACAATTCCTCTTTGGTGTCAGCAGTAGAAAAGGGGTTACTTCCTATCTAGAAGGATATTCTACAGCGAAGGAAATTGTATCAGGAACACATATTCCGAATCTCTCGGTCATCGTCGCCGGAATCATACCTCCGAATCCTACAGAACTTCTGTCATCAAAGAGAATGGACCAGTTGCTGCAAGAGCTTAAGAAAGAGTATGAATATATCATTATTGACAGTCCGCCGATGGTCGTATCAGATTCTTTGGCATTAGCCAACAAAGTGGATGGATGTATATTCGTCGTGAATGCCCAAAAATCCAAACGTGATGAAGTGTCCGATGGAATTCAGCAACTGCAGCAGGTGAAAACGGAAATCCTCGGTACCATCCTGAATGAAATCGCTCCATCCAAGAAAGTTCAGTATTACTATTAATCGTTATAACAGAGGAGGAATCAGTGTGATTGTAGATATACACAACCATATCTTACATGGTATTGATGATGGCCCCGTGACACTTGAAGAATCGATTTCAATGGCAGGACAAGCGGCGGAAACGGGTATTTCACATGTCATCGCCACTCCCCATCAAGGGAACGGACTCCATTTTAATAAAGGGCATCGCATTGTCCATCAGGTAATGGAACTAAATCGTGAATTGAAGAAGCGTCAGATCCCGCTTACGATACTTCCGGGAATGGAAATCCATTTATACGGAGAAGTTGCGGAGGATTTGCAGAAATTGGACTCCATTTTGTTGACTCTGAATGAAACGAATAAGTACGTGCTGATCGAGCTCCCTAATAGTCATTTCCCCTCCTATACGGAGATGATTCTTTATAAGCTTCAATTGGTGGGGTACGTACCGATCATTGCCCACGTTGAACGTAATGAAGAATTGAGGAAAAAGCCGGAGCTGCTGTATTCCTTATTTCAAAAAGGAGCCCTATTCCAAGTGAACGCTGGTAGTATCTTAGGTAAGTTCGGAAAGAGTATTCAAAAGTTTGCCTATGAATTGATCAAATACAATCATGTTCATGTTGTGGCATCTGACGCTCATAATCATCATTCCAGGACGTTTACATTAGGGGAAGCCTATCAAGCGATCCAACATGAATTTTCGGCTATGTATACCAATTACTTTCGTGCCAATGCCGTGTATATTGCCAATGGCATGGATTTCACCAGCTTTACACCAGAGAAAATAAGGAGAAAACAGAGATTGATCGGATTTAAGTGATGCCGCTCCCATGAAGTCATACGTGATTAAGGTGGTACAAGGAGATGAAATTCATAAAAAAATTAAAGGCTCTTATCCTTAAAGGAAACTTCTATCGTAACGTCTCCATTCTCGTTTCAGGCACAGCCATATCTCTCATCGTCATCGTATTGACGACTCCATTGTTGACTCGATTGTACACACCTGAAGAATTTGGTGGATATTCCATTTATGTATCCATCCTGTACACGACATCGGTGATGGCTTCCTTATTATATGAATCGGCTATCCCACTGCCAAGGGATGAGGATGATGCGGTAAATCTCTTAAGTCTTTCATTGATAATTGTATCTGGAATGAGTGTTTTAAGCTTGATTGGGGTCTGGTTGTTCCGGCATTTCATGGCATCCATCGTGAACATTCCCCATTTAGAAGAGTACTTATGGCTACTGCCTTTGAGCTTATTCGGTTTTGGCGTCTTTCAAGTATTGAATACGTGGCTCATAAGGAGGGAAGCCTACCCCTTCATGGCTAAGGGGAAAGTGTTTATGAACATGAGTCAAGTATTCTCGCAAATCAGCCTGGGTCTTCTTCATTTTGGCCCGGTTGGTTTGGTTGCAGGAGAGGTAGTTGGAAGGATGGTAGGCAGCAGTACAGTACTCAGGCTGTCTTTTAAATCCATTAGAGTCCGCCTTCATCAAATCAATCTAAAAAAAATGGGGATGTTGGCCAATCGCTATAAGTACTTTCCACTTATATCAAGCTGGTCGTCCATATTAAGTGTTGCCAGTGGTCATTTGCCTGTCTTCTTCATCGCCGCAACATTCGGGTCGAAAGCTGCAGGCCTTTATATGCTCGGTCAGCGGGTACTTTCGATTCCAGACGCCCTGATCGGGTTCTCGGTGAAACAAGTGTATTTTGCCAGCGCCACAAAACAGAAGCGTTCCACCACTACTCCATTGAACTCCCTTTTTTGGCAGATGGTGTGGAAGCTGTCTGGTGTAAGTTCCTTGATCATATGCATCATTGTAGTAGCCGCACCATGGACATTTGGACATGTGTTTGGCGAAGGGTGGATTGAATCAGGGACCTACATCCAAGTGATGGCGATTCTATTTTTCTTCCAGATGGTCGTTAATCCCATTACATCAAACTTTTATGTCTTTGAAGCCCAACATTTACATCTTATTGGGGAATTCGTTCGTTTTGTTCTCTTGTTGGCTGCAGTATTGGTTTCGATCCATTCCCAATTCTCATCCATACAGTCCCTGCTTTGTTTAAGTGTTCTGGGTTCCGCAGGATATTTGGTTGTTGCTTTTCTTGCCTGGTATGCAATGAGAACAAAAGGTGTGACCCAAGATCAATTGAAATGTGAAATAGGAGTTGAAGCCAGTGAAGCTAAATGAATTTCTTCCCGGTTGGCTGAATTCGTTTCTTTATTTTACATTGGCTTGCAGCTCAATCGTATTTGTTGAGCCTTCTCCCTATGATGTTCTGTTAATGATCCTTATCGCATTGATGTTGAAGAAAATGATCCCCTTTTCGATGGAGCTCCCTGCTCCAATGCTTCTGCTGATCATATTTATAACGTGTAATTTGGCTTCACTCTATTTTGCAAAGGATCCTGTCCATGGTCTCAGCTATAGCGTCATCACGTTTTACCTCGTACTGACATGGATCTGTATCGGGAGCGTGGTCTCCATATATAAAGAAAAGGCTCTTGAGACCATATTTAATGGATACGTAATTGCTGCAATGGCAGCGGCCGTAATCGGTCTCGGTTCCTTCTTCAACCTACTTCCGTTTTCAGATTTATTTATGTGGTCGGGAAGAATAAAGTCGATGTTTAAAGATCCGAATGTGTTCGGTCCCTTTGTGATTCCTGCGGCACTTTTCTTGCTACTGAAGATTGAGATGGTGACTGGGAGAGAAAAAGTGAAAGTATGGATGTTCATCAGTTTCATTGTCCTCTCTTTAGCCGTCTCATTAAGCTTTTCCCGTGCTGCCTGGGGGCATCTTGTCGTCGCACTTTTCATTTATTTTATGTTTTTTAAAGGGAATATCAACAAACGAATCGGTATTATCATTCTCCTTATTCTTTCTTCTCTTCCGATTCTCTACTTTGTTATGGCATCTACTGATCTAGTCGATCTGTTTCATGAGCGGTTAGGATATCAGGAATACGATAATACCCGGTTTGATAAACAGAAGGAATCGTTGGAAGCCGCATTGACCCATCCTCTGGGAGTGGGGTCGGGGCAATCGGAGATGATGTTCAATCATTCTACTCATAGTTTATATGTGAGGATACTCACTGAAAATGGATTTCTGGGGTTTATCTCTTTTATTGGTTTTGTGGGGATGAGTATGTTGACTTGCTTCCGGAATATCAGGAAGACGGAAGGAGTGTATCAGGGTTATTTTGTTGTGATTCTTGCATCCATCATCGGCTTACTTTTCAATAGTTTCTTTATCGATACACTGCACTGGCGCCATTTCTGGCTGCTGCTTGCCTTACCCTGGTGCACTGTCGACAGTATTCTTAAACAAGAGGGGGGAGTATATGAAAGTCATACAATTCATTACAAGAATGGATGATGTAGGGGGAGCTCAAGTTCATGTTCTCGATCTCTCCCTGAGCCTTATGAGAGCGGGACATGAAGTAGTCGTCCTCTCCATGGGGAGCGGACCTGTCACCGATGAGCTCCAGAAGAAAGGAATTAGATGCGAAGAGTTGATACATCTTCAATTAAAGATCCATCCAATACAAGATTGGTTTGCATTGAACGAGCTTTGCAAGTGGTTGAAGAAACTAAAACCTGATATTCTCGCTACTCACTCTTCGAAAGCAGGTATGCTGGGACGTATCGCTGGAAAGATCTGTCGAGTCCCAACTGTATTTACAGCCCATGGATGGGCCTTTTCTGAGGGGGTGCCTGAAAGGAAAAGAAGAATGTATGCCATTCTTGAAAGGGTTGCAGGAAAGATATCCAATGGGATCATAACCGTTTCAAACTATGACTATCAGTTAGCTAAAAAGCACCGGATCATACACGAATCAAAAATGAAGACGATCCATAACAGTGTTCCAGATGTTCCCGAAAATCTCCGAAGGAATCCATCGGGGTCCAAACCCAAATTAATCATGGTAGCAAGGTTTGCCTCCCCAAAGGATCACCGACGCCTTCTCCTCACACTGGAAAACATCCGGGAGCTCTCTTGGGAGCTGGATCTGGTGGGGGACGGACCTTTAGTGCAGGAGATAAAGGATATGGTTGCAAGGAGTTCCATTGCACATCGCGTCCATTTCCTTGGGAACAGACGAAATATACCCGAACTATTGGCAGACTCACATCTATTTGTATTAATCTCAAGGCATGAAGGACTTCCCATCAGTGTCATTGAAGCAATGAGAGCCGGGTTACCCATCGTTGCATCGGATGTAGGAGGAATGAGAGAACTTATTGATGAAGGGAAGAACGGTTTTCTGATCCCAAGGAATGACTCAGAGACATTAAAGGAAAGGTTAAAGACGCTGCTCATTGACCCACAATTGATGAATAAAATGGGGCAATGCAGTAGAACGAGATATGAGAGTCACTTCTTATTTGAACATATGAGTGATCAAACGATAGAGATGTATAAGGCAGTTCAGCTAAATGGTATTGGAATGAGACCAGTCGGACTTCCAAATAAGAGTAGAGAGGTGTAATGATGAAGGTATTGGTAACGGGCGGAGCGGGATTTATAGGGTATCATGTTACAAAAAGTCTACAAGAAAAAGGACATTCTGTTATAATGATCGATTCTCTTATCACTGGCAAAGAAGAAAATATTCCAGATGGTGTTGCATTTTACAAAATGGATATCACCAGTCCGGAAATTGAAACAGTATTCATAAAGGAAGAGCCGGATGTCATTATCCATTTAGCAGCACAGATTTCTGTGTCCTATTCAATGAAGAATCCGCAGGAGGATGGAAAAGTCAACATTATCGGGACCATTAACCTTCTTCATCTGAGTGCAAAATACCATCTGAAAAAATTCATCTTTGCTTCTTCTGCGGCAGTGTATGGAACTCCTCTGAACCTGCCGATCGATGAAAGTCATCAGCTTATGCCTACCTCATCCTATGGTTTATCCAAGATGACATCTGAAAACTATATTCAAATGTATTACCAATCAAATTCCTTACCTTATACGATCCTCCGATTTTCCAATGTGTACGGACCAAGACAAACATCAGAAGGCGAAGCGGGCGTAATCTCTATCTTCCTGAACAATGCGTCACAGGATAAACCCATCCAGGTTTTCGGTAATGGGAATCAAACCCGGGACTTCATATATGTGAAGGATGTTGCTGAGGCTTGTGTCCAGTCACTTGAACTCGGCGAGAACAAGATCATCAATATTGGTTCAGAAACACAGCTGAGCATCAATCAACTCATACACTCAATATCCAAAATTAGCGAAAAACCTTTATCAGTCAAGTTCGAATCTGCAAGGGAAGGTGATATTGAACATAGCTCCCTGGACTATTCAAAAGCAAGGGCGCAGTTGGAATGGTCTCCTCGATACTCATTGGAACAAGGCCTTCGTGAAGCATTGAATGAAATTCAAAGAAAGAGAAGGAGGAGTCATGAAACTGCTTGGGAAAAAAGTCACTCCATTTAATAAAAATCAACCAGGAACTCTAGTTATTTCATTGGATTTTGAGCTCTATTGGGGAATGCAGGACCAGCTTCCCTTTAAAACGTATAAAGATCAATCTGAAGAAGATGCTGAACATGTGGTTTCATCCATATTGGAAAGCTTCAATCGATATAATATCCATGCCACATGGGCCGTTGTCGGCTTTATGTTTTATCAAAATTTCAAAGAGTTGAGAAAAGATTTTCCGGCAAAACTGCCCGGTTATCATGATTCACAGCTTTCGCCCTATGTGTATCTTAATTCTATAAAAAATGATAGAGATCATTATGAATTTCACTTTTCCCCCTCAATGATCAGTGAAATAGCAAAGGCAAAAAACCAAGAGATCGGCACCCACACCTTTTCCCATTATTACTGCTTAGAAGAAGGTCAGACAATCGAAGAATTTAATGCTGATCTCAGTAAAGCCATAGAAGTAATGAAAAAGGTGCGGCAGGAACCAAAAAGCATTGTTTTTCCCCGTAACCAGATAAAGAAGGAGTATGTCCAGCTTTGCAGAAGTAAAGGGATCACTTCCTACCGGGGTACTGAAAAATCTTGGATTTACGATTTGAAGACGGGTGAAAATAAGAGGTATGTGAAGCGCGCTCTCCGTTTTCTTGATGCCTATTTCAATCTCACTGGACACAATACGTATTCCCTAAAGGAAAGTGATGGGTCTATGCCATTGAATATACCATCAAGCAGGTTCCTCAGGCCTTATTGTCCAAGGTTAAAAAGGCTTGAATCCCTTCGTCTTAAAAGAATTCTGGACGATCTAACGTATGCTGCGCAGAACGGCCAAACCTATCATTTGTGGTGGCACCCACATAATTTCAACTCGAACTTGCGAGAAAATCTTGAATTTCTCAATCGAATTTTTGAAGTATTCTCTGGATTGAAGGAAGAGTACGGGATGAGAAGTCTAAATATGACAGAACTACAAAGGGAATTTAATTATAATAGGGGGATTTGTGATGAAGCCGATTTACTGGAAGAAATGGATGTTAGATATAACTGATTTATACGGAACAATTGAAACAGATAGACCTCATAAAAAAACAGACATCACGATCGTTTCTCAACTTCCTAAACATATGTCTGATGACAAATACCATATGCTTAAAAAGTTTAAGACCCTCCATCTGAATCTTGAGCAAACAGAAGAAGAATTATTCAAGGGAATGAATCGAACCACCCGGTATCAGATTAACAGGGCCTCTAAAGATTCTTTTGAAGTCACAATCATAGATCATCCCTCTCCAAAAGACATTAAGGAATTTGTTCAGTTTTTCATCCCGTTTTCAAAGGAGAAAGATATCCCATCCTGCAGTTACAGTAAACTGAATTCCCTAGGTGAAGAAGGAATGCTTGTGATAACGAAAGTGATAGATGAGCATGGGCGTAAACTGGCTTCGCATGCGTATTCCCTGACAGAAGGAAAAGCGAGCATGATTCACTCATGTTCCGGACGGTTTGAATTCGGAAATAATCAAGAAAGAAATCGAATCGGAAGGGCTAATCGCTTTCTTCATTGGAACGATATCCTATACTTTAAGGAGCAAAATTATCAGATTTATGATTTTGTCGGTATATCATTCGATGATGATGAGGATAAAGCCATGAAGAATATTTCTGACTTTAAAAAGGGTTTCGGAGGAAGGGAAGTAATAGAATACAAATATTATATAGCCCATAGCCTTCCGGGAAAAATAGTATTATTTATCTTAAGTCAAAAATGGAGAAAGAGGCCGGATTTCTTAGAGTATAGCTTTAAATAGAAATATTTCTATCAAATATAACCGAACATCATTAGACCTCCTGTTTTCAGAGAGGTCTTTTTGTATGGAAAGAAATTATTGTTTCAGCTGTGGATATGCCATTTTGATAAAGGCATTTCATTCAATTTTACTGAAACTCTGAAATAGTAATCACTCATTCTCCCGTTCTATCTATTATAATAATGACCCTCAATTTACTAGAAAGGAGATTGATAGAATGTTCTCAGTTAAAAACAAAGTCGCCATCGTGACAGGCGGTGGACGGGGTCTTGGGAAAGAGATGGCCATGGCGCTGGGAGAAGCGGGAGCGCATGTGGTCGTATGTTCGAGGAACCTCCCGGCGTGTGAAGAAGTGAAGAAGGAGCTCCTGGATCTAGGCGTACAGTCACTCGCCATCCCTTGCGATGTGACAAAGAAATCAGATGTTGTGAACGTAGTCGAAATGGTGATGAAAGAGTTTGGCAGAATCGATATCCTGATCAATAATAGCGGGACGTCCTGGACCGGCCCTTTTGCCGACATCCCTGAAGATAAGTGGGACAAGGTGATGGATGTTAATGTGAAGGGGGCTTTTTTGTTTTCACAGGAAGTGTCCCGAATCATGGTGGGTCAGAAAAGTGGGAAGATCATTAATATTGCTTCCGTGACCGGATTTGGCGGGACGAATCCCATGCTGATGGATACCGTTCCCTACAATACGAGTAAGGGGGCGGTCATGACCCTGACGAAGGATCTTGCAGTGAAGCTGGCGCCTCATAATATTCAGGTGAATGCCATCGCACCCGGTTTCTTTCCTACGAAAATTACAAAGGAATTATTCGCCAGTCAGGGAAACATGATCAAGCAGCATATACCTGCGCGGAGATTTGGGCAGCCAGAAGATTTGAAAGGTGTTGCCGTCTTCCTTTCCTCTACTGCCTCGGATTATATCAATGGACATATTTTGATCGTGGATGGCGGCATCCGTGCACAGGTTTAAGGAGGGGAAGACATGGATCCATTTTATGAAGATATGAAAAAGCTATGGATGAGTGTGGAGTATGAGCTGAATCAAGCGATTAAAGTGAAATTGGACGACCCGGTGTTTGTAGAATCCGTCAAGCAATGGCTGCAGCTATTCCACGTTATCGTGAATTTATTTCAAACTCTGCTCTTTCCACAGGCAACGACATTAAATGAATAAAGAATAGAGGTAACACGATGAAAGAAGAGAATAATCAAAAAGAAGTCGCAAGGTGGAGAGGCTTCATTGACACATTGCAAAATGAAAGCGAGTGGCAGCCGAACTTTCCAAGGGAAGAAATCTGGAATCGATACAACAGTAAACTATGGTACTATCATTCCGAAAATAAAAATGGTCTGATCCCCGTATTTTTACTATATTCACATATCAACAAACCATCCATTCTTGATCTGACCAAAGAACATAGTATGATAGGGGGATTTCTGAAGGAAGGATATGATGTCTACCTTCTCGAATTTGGTGAACCTGTAATAGAAGAAAGAGGAATCGGTTTGGCGGAGTATCTTTCTCTTTATGTGGACCCGTGCATAAAGGAAACGCTTAAACATAGTGGTGAAAATCAGCTTTCCCTTTCCGGCTTTTGTTTAGGAGGGACGCTAGCTGTCATCTACGCAGCGTTACACCCTCAACTCATCAAGAATCTTATGCTTTTTGTCACCCCCATCGACTTTAATCAAATCCCGGATTATCGCAGTTGGGTCGAAGCTTTGAAAAAAGATGAATTGGATGTCCCGGCTTTCGTGGAAGAAATGAATATCATCCCCGCACCCTTCGTCCGCTATGGAATGAGGGCATTGACCGCGCCTATTTACCTTTCTCCCTATTTTTCACTTTTAAACAGAGCCTACGATAAGGAATATACGGATTACTGGCTTCGCTTCAATCAATGGACCAATGATCATCTCTCCCTAACCGGTGCGATGGCAAGGGATATCCTCACATATTTCATTAAAGAAAATGTTTTGATGAAAGGGGAATTTACACTCTCCGGGGAAAAGGTCGATCTGAAAACAATAGAATCCAACACTTACATGATTTCTTCTCAATATGATCATTTGGTTCCAACATCCATCAGCACTCCATTATTAGACCTGATTTCGAGTGAGGATAAGCAATTATCAGAGGTGGCAGGGGGACATGCCAGTCTTATTAAATATGGAATTTCAACCGGACTTAAAGAGTGGTTACACGCTCACTCGAAATAAAGAAAGGAGGGAAACATGACGATGATGGATTGGGAAGTGGATTACCCGTTGGAATATTTAAGTTTTGCTTTCTTTGTTTTTAAGGATTTTATTTTATCTTATTTTAATTAAAAGGCTGTTTTCGCAAAGATTGTTGCTATTCATATACAGACGAAGATTTGCGAATGCTCTGTCTTATAGGGTGTGGTGCAGTCGGGTGAAGGGAACAGTCCCGCTTTCCTCAGACGTTCGGCCGAGCCTCCTCAGAAAAAACCGCTTCCGGGGTCTCGGCACGCCCGTTTTCCGTATGAGTCTACGCAGTACCCTGCACCCTCTAAAGTAGTAAGTAGTTGACAGAGCAAAATGGTTTGATGGTTTGTGACCTCAGTTTAAAAGAGTAAAGGACAAAAAATCAGTCAATGAAATTAATGTAAAAGCAGTGGCATACACAATTTCCACATTTCCTTTATGATCGTAAAACTTTTCATCTGTCTAGTTGATTGGAGCGGAAGGTGCTCGACTCCTGCGGGAATAGCGTGAAAGTTGAGACCCCACAGGGCAAAGCCCGAGGAGGCTCAACTCACGCCCCGCGGAAAGCGAGCACCTGTAGCGGAAATCAACCGCCACTCGCTACATCCAAAAGCAACAATGTATTCGAAAACAGCCAAATGAAAAAAGAGACGGTCGGCAGTTAAGCCTGGTCGTCTCTTTTTTGCAATGATAGGGAATATTTCCGTCTAATCGACATCATTTCCCGGGAAAATATGAGGAATGCTGTCGGAAATGACATCGAAACGTAAAATGAACGAATAAAATTGCAATAGGTTTTAACCGCTTCTTTTGATAAAATAGTAGATAATGCAAATTTTCTTACAAAAGGTGGTGAGTGATCATTGGTTGAGATTTGGTTGCTGGAGATCCTGAAAGGATTCGGGAAATTATTTCTGCATCCTGTTTTCTATCTCTCTGTGTTCTTCTCTATTATGATGGGCTATTACCGTGTGAAGAGGGAACGAAGAGATTTTAATACGAGATTGTTGGATGGATACCATGATATGAGGGTATTATTTTCTTACGGTATCGTACTAGGGTTGCTGTTTTCAATCGTTACGGTAGGAGTGGGAATGGTGATTCCTATCGCCGGCGTGATCCTGATCGGGGCGGTGTCGATCCTGTTTGCGCTGACGGGTCGTTTTCAGCTTATGTCAGCTACCATGACTGTAGGTTTTTCCTATTTCATATTAGTGTTGTTGGATTATTTTCAATGGGACATCCCCTATGTGAATACATATGTGGAGAACGTGAACCTGGGACTGCTGAGTTCCGTCGTCGTACTACTGGGTGTGCTGACGATGATAGAAGGCATCCTGATTCGACTGAATGGTTGGAAGCATACATCACCCCGTTTATTCAAGAGTGCCCGCGGCCTGAAAGTTGGGGCACATCTCGGGAAGAAACTGTGGCTGGTTCCGATGTTCATCCTGATTCCTGACGGGAGCTTGACGCTTCCATTTGACTGGTGGCCGGTGCTTACTGTTGGGACGGAAACGTATTCTTTGCTATGCGTACCGTTTCTTCTTGGTTTTCAGCAACTTGTGAAAAGCACGTTGCCGGAAGTGGCGATTAAATATACGGGATCCCGGGTTTTCTGGTTGGGTGCATTCGTTTTGACGTTGGCCGTAACAGGTTTTTGGGCACCTATGTTTTCAATCGGTGCAGCAGCCGTCGCCGTCATAGGACGTGCATGGATTGCATACCGCTACAGAAGTACGGAGGATTCAAAGCCTTACTTCTTCAAACGTCAGCCGAAGGGAGTCATGATCCTTGGTATCCTCCCGGGGTCGCCTGCCAAGAAATTGACCCTTGAAGTAGGTGAAATCGTCCTGAAGGTGAACGGAGTAGAGGTAAATACGGAAAGAGCGTTTTATGAAGCCCTTCAAAAGAATGGGGCTTATTGTAAACTGGAGGTACTTGGGACGAACGGAGAGAACCGTTTTACTCAAGGAGCTTTGTATGAAGGTGATCATCATGAATTGGGGATCATTTTTGCCGATGAGGCTTCTGGATGGGAGCATCACCAGGTTTCTTGAATAAGAAAAAAGGATAGCCGCGGCTATCCTTTTTTAGTGCTTTTCACTATCCTTCTCCGTCTTATCAATAATCGACGTACCGACCAAATCTCCGGTCACATTCAGGGCCGTGCATCCCATTCCGACAAGGGCATCGATCGCCGTCAACAAAGCGACGGTTTCCATTGGAAGGCCGAGCTGGGCGAATACCGTTGCTATCATGATGATACCTGCTCCAGGGACACCTGCTGTTCCGATTGAAGCCAATGTTCCTACGAGGACAACGACCAGCATATCGGTCAGAGATAACGGGTCTCCGACGACATTGGCGGCGAATACGGCAGATACGGCAATCCGGATGGCAGCGCCGTCCATATTAATCGTTGCACCGAGGGGTAAGCTGAACCCGTACAGGCTTTTCGGCAAGCCGAGATTTTTAGCTGCATTCAGTGTCAATGGCAGTGTTCCAGAACTGCTTTGGGTGACGAATGCAGTCAACATTGGTGTGCGGGCTTGAGCAAAGAAACGGCGCGGGCTGATTTTGAAACCTGCAAGGGCGATAATATAGATTCCGATTTGGACAAACAATGCAATATACAGAACGAGAATCATATTACCTAATGAGAGCAGCGTGTCCAGTCCCTGATTTCCGACTGTATTGGCCATGATGGCAAAAATCCCGACCGGTACATATTGAAGAATCACCTTCATGACGGCCAGGGTGGCTTCGTTCAAACCATTTACTACCTTATACACATGGTCGCCCAGTTCACGATACTCCGCTTGCGACCGTAAATACGAAATCGCAATACCGAACACAATGGCTGTAAAAATGATCCCCAGAAGGTTCATTTCAGTGAATGCCGTGACGATATTCTCCGGAATGATATTCAGGAGGACGCTTGTGACTCCGGGATTTTCCGGCACCTTGAATTTCTCCGTCGTATCAAGGGTCATGCCTGTTCCTGGTTTAAAGATACTGGCAACGGCGATTCCGACGATGATGGCTAAAGCAGATGATAATAAATAGTATAAGAACGTCTTTCCGCCCATTCGTCCAAGCTTGCTTACATTCGTCTGATTCACTCCTACCATCAAGGTGAACAAGATGAGGGGGATGATCAGGAACTTAAGCAGGCGAATCAAGATGTCGCCAAGGGGTGAAAGGACGGATGCATCCTTTCCGAAGATTAGACCGGCGGCAACCCCCAGTACGAGAGCCACGGTTATTTTGATGATCAGGGATGTATTGAGATAACCTCTCCATAGAGATTTCATGTTTTGACGCCTCCTTTAGTCTTATAGTCCCCAAAGTCCTAAAACATAACATTTATATAAATCTGATAGGTTTAGTGAGGATTCATTTTCATAAGATACAACAGATCTTAGAAAGTGTCAAAGTCGGTGATTATTTGAGTGGAAAAGACTCTTATATTTCAAATAGATCCCTCTGAACAGATGGTCTTTTAGCATCCGCTTGTTATACCGCTGTTGATTTCCGTGCAAGACTTCGCTTTCCTCGGGCGTCCGGCTGAGCCTCCTCGTCGCATACGCTCCTGCGGGGTCTCAGCCAGTCCGCTTTTCCGAAGGAGTCTTCGTCTTGCACTCCAATCTACAGCTGGAACCTGCTGAATACATGAGTTAAGCTTTAGCACTTAAAAAATCCGAACGAGATTGATTTTTAATCAAATCACTCGTTCGGATTTTTCTTTAGCTGGAACCCTTTTGTCCCAGCCTCTTTATTTGATTAATAAATCGTCATATGACGGTTCTTTCCTTTCAGTATCTGAAAAACTCCATATAAGAATAATCCAACGGCTACGATTCCAAGGAGCCATTGTCCGAAAGGCTGCTGGGCGAGTTTAGATAATGCCCCGTCAAGTCCCTTTGTTTTATCCGGGTCGGCGGTGATGGCCGTCTGGATGAAGAAATAGCCAATGAGTAAAAAGACGATCCCGCGTGAATACAGCCCCAATTTCCCAGTTTTTCGTCCAAGTTCCCATTCCTTCTCTGTCATTTCATGTCGTTTGAATTTGTCGGTGTATTTCTCTGTATAAGCTTTATGAATTTCATAGAGTGCGAAACCAATAATGATAAGTCCGACAATTCCGACGATCCATTGACCGAAAGGCTGGGCCAATAGCTTGGCTGAAAGGGTCTGTTTGGAACCCGAACCGGATCCCGAGCTTTTGGCATGCATGGCAATGGCAAAGGCGTTGTAGGTTAAGGACCCATAGGCGATGCCGCTGATAAGGCTTGCGAGTCTCCTGAACATGGACTTCCCGTCATTCTTTACATGCTCCGGATCTTTGATCACCTGGATGAGGCGCCAAAGGACGATTCCAATCAATCCAACTCCCAGGACCCATAATAGGACTTCCCCAAAAGGCTTGCTTGCCACGGCCGCAAAGGCCCCGCTCGAATCCGAGGTGCTACCGCCTATACCGAGTGCAGCCATGACGGATAATGCCCCAATAAGCATATACACGATGCCCCTTGAGATATAACCAACCCTTGCAAATCCTTTAATCCATGGTTTTATATTATTCGATGAAACGGATGAACTGTTTTTGTTCCCATTTGACGAACTAAGGGATGAAACTCCTGCCATAAACCTTTCTTCCTTTCTAATTCAATTTTCGTAAGACTTATGTATGCTATTCCCCTGATAACGAAATAACAAACCTTTTTAACGAACAGTAAATGTTGGATGTATTGAGACAATTTTGCCTGTTTTTCTTTAAGAATTTTTTACAAATAATCTATTTACAACCCATGTGGAGAGGAGTAATATATCTATCATCAAATGAATATTCTTTATCGCTTAATTCATGAATTGAAGCGGGGGAACCATTAGTACTATAGGGGTGAATCCTTTCTATTGAAAGGTAGGGCTACTTCCATGACCCGAATCCGTCAGCTAACCTCGTAAGCGTAGTGGGAGAGGATGATACTTGTGATCTTTAATGGATAATGACCACAGGCTTAGTTCCTGGTGGTCTTTTTGCGTTGTTTGATATGGGAATTAAGTCATGAACAAGCATTAGATGGTTAAGCTATAAAAAAGGTTTTGGAGGATTTCATCATGAAAAAGCAGTTTGCCGTTATTGGATTAGGGAGATTTGGAGGGAATTTGGTCCAGGAGTTGGCTGATCTGGATGTTGAGGTGTTAGCCATTGATATTCATCATGATGTGGTACAGAAATATATTGATATTGCGACTCATGCTGTGCAGGCGAATGCCATGGACGAATCCGTTCTCAGGTCACTTGGTTTGCGGAATTTCGATCACGTGATTGTATCCTTCGGGGATAATATAGAAGCAAGTATTCTCACGACGCTCCTTCTTAAGGAATTGGGAGTGAAGGAAGTATGGGTGAAGGCGTCAAATTCCTATCATCAGAAGGTGCTTGACCGGATCGGGGCAGATAAGGTCATTCATCCTGAAAGGGACATGGCCAGAAGGATCGCCCATCATATCACATCTGAAAAGATCATCGATTACATCGAGTTATCGAAGGAGCACAGTATTGTAGAAGTATGCGCTTCAAAGAAGGTAGCCAACAGAACGTTGAATGATCTTGATGTACGGGCAAAGTTCGGATGTAACATCATCGCCATCCACCGGGGAGAAGAGGTCATTGTATCTCCTTCTGCCGATGAAGTGGTCGAAATGGAGGATCTCCTGATCGTCATAGGACATAATCGGGATATTAACCGATTTGAAAAAGAAGGTGTATAAGGATGAAGCAAAAGGTCATTCGGTTAAGTCCACCGCAGCTTCTTGTTGTGACCTTTCTATTTTTTATCATATTGGGGATGGGACTGTTAAAACTTCCTTTCGCCACCACTGAACATATTACCTGGCTTGAGGCCCTGTTCACGACTACGTCAGCCATGACTGTGACGGGTCTTGCTGTTGTGGATACGGGGAGCGTCTACACTTTGTTCGGGGAAATCGTCGTCATGAGCCTTATCCAGATCGGAGGACTAGGGATCATGTCCTTCGCGGTCTTGATCTTTATGATGCTAGGTAAAAAGATCGGATTCAAAGAGCGATTGCTTCTGCAACAGGCCCTGAACCAAACGTCAGTGGGCGGGGTCATCAAGCTTGTGAAGTATTTATTTGTCTTTTCTTTTATCGTTGAAGGGTTTGCCGTCCTTTTATTAGCGACGGAATGGGTGCCGGAGTTTGGATGGAAGAGGGGATTATATGTCAGTGTCTTTCATTCAATATCGGCGTTTAACAATGCAGGCTTCTCCCTATGGTCCGACAGTCTGATGGGATATGTGGGTAGCCCTGTCATCAACTTGACGATTTCATTTCTGTTTATATTGGGAGGGATCGGGTTTACGGTTCTGGTGGATTTGTGGAAATCCAAAACGATCCGTCAGTTATCCCTTCATACCAAAATCATGGTAATTGGAACCTTCCTGGTCAATGTTATTGCCTTCATCATGATATTCGTACTGGAGTTCAATAATCCGAATACCCTGGCTTCACTCCCGATTTCAGATAAGATATTTGCCTCCTATTTTCAGGCGGTAACACCCCGGACAGCAGGATTCAACTCACTTGATTACGGGAGCATGGAGCGTTCCACTTTGCTCTTTACGATCTTATTAATGTTTATCGGAGCAGGGAGTGCTTCCACTGGAGGGGGTATTAAGCTGACGACCTTTGTTGTCATTTCCCTGAGTATGATTGCCTTTTTAAAAGAGAAAAAAGAGATTCGGATTTTCAGGAGAACGATTGATCAAACGCATATTTTTAAAGCATTGGCTTTATCCATGATCAGCGTGCTCTTGGTCTTCACCGCTCTTTTCTTCCTTGAAATGACGGAAAAGAATGTGTCGTTCCTTTCCCTTGTGTTTGAAGTGGTGTCTGCCTTCGGGACGGTAGGGCTGTCCATGGGGATTACGGGCTCCCTTTCGGTCATAGGAAAATGGATCATCATCATTGTGATGTTCGTCGGTAAACTCGGACCCCTCACATTGGCTTTCTCCCTTTCCCGACCTGATAAAGAGAAGATCCGCTATCCGAAAGAAGATATCCTTACAGGCTGAAAATCGGCTTTCCTGCTTTGCCCATCCAGGGCATGTGGGAAGGCCGATTTTTTTATAAATCAAGCAAGAATCCATCCATGACCTCGCATAAGGCTAAAAACACTGTTGTTAAGCGTTTTCATCATGAGTTTTTGTGATTGACTTAAGCATTGCACGGGATTATACTGTTGAAAAATTCTGACTTTTGGTGGTGCTGTTGTTGAAGCGTGTGTATAACTTTTCTGCTGGTCCTGCTGTGTTGCCTGAGCCTGTATTACAGAAGGTACAGGCCGAGTTATTGAATTATCGTGAAAGTGGCATGTCTGTGATGGAATTAAGTCATCGGTCGGCCCCTTTCCAAAATATAATAGAAGAAGCACAAGGCCTACTCCGTGAACTGCTTTCGATCCCTGACAATTATCAGGTGATTTTCATGCAGGGGGGAGCATCCCTGCAGTTCTCCATGATCCCCCTGAATCTTCTCGGTGAAGGACAGGGAGCGGATTACATCGTGACAGGAAGCTGGTCGAAGAAAGCCGTTAAAGAGGCAGAGAAAGTCGGAAAGGTCCAAACACTTTCCCTCAAAGAACCCTTTGAGATCCCGTCCTACACATCAGAAGATTTTTCATCACAATCGAGCTATGTACATATCACATCCAATAATACGATCGAAGGGACCCGGTTTCATGAATATCCTGACACAGGGGGCATTCCCCTTATCGCCGACATGTCTTCCCATATCCTCTCTGAGAAGATCGATGTTTCTTCATTCGGACTCATCTATGCAGGTGCCCAAAAAAATCTCGGGCCATCAGGCGTGACGGTCGCCATCATCCACGACAGCCTGGTCGGGAAGGCACCTGATCAATGTCCGACCATGTTAAATTACGAAACATATGTGAAGCATGACTCCCTCTTCAATACACCGCCGACCTTTGCCATCTATGTTCTGAAGCTTGTACTGGAATGGGTGAAGGAGAACGGTGGGGTGGAAGGGATGCAGGAGCATAATGAGAAGAAAGCGGCCCTTCTTTATTCCTGTATCGATGAATCATCGTTATTCCAGAACCCCGTACCGGTGAAAAATCGTTCACTTATGAACATTCCGTTTTCTACGGGAGATGATGAGTTGAATGCCCAGTTTTTAATGGAAGCCAAAGCGGAAGGGTTTGAGTTCCTGAAGGGCCATCGTTCAGTTGGGGGAATGAGGGCCAGTCTATACAATGCCATGCCAAGTGAAGGTGTAGAAGCACTTGTCGATTTCATGAAAAAATTTGAAGTGAAGCAAGGAGGACAATGAACATGATCTCAATCAATACGTACAATGCCATCAGTCAAAGCGGATTATCCCTGATCGAGGATGATCTCAACTATCATTTGAACGGAAATGGGGATCCGGATGGAATCCTCGTCAGGTCAAAGAACCTCCATGATTATGATTTTCCGGCTTCCGTCAAAGCCATCGCCCGTGCAGGGGCGGGAGTCAATAATATCCCCATCGATCTCTGTACGGAAAAGGGGATCGTCGTTTTCAATACACCCGGTGCCAATGCGAACGCCGTCAAGGAGCTTGTCCTCGCCAATTTGATTGCTTCATCTCGTAATCTGTATACGGCCGTTGGCTGGACAAACTCATTAAAGGAATCGGAAGAAGATGTACCCGGAGTAGTGGAAGCAAAGAAAAAAGAGTTCGTGGGAAGTGAAATCAAAGGGAAGAAGCTCGGAGTCGTAGGCCTCGGAGCGATTGGTGTCCTGGTGGCCAACGATGCCCTTGCACTCGGCATGGATGTAGTGGCGTACGATCCGTTTATCTCCGTCGATGCTGCATGGCGTTTATCGCAGGATGTGAAACGGGCCCATCAAATTGAAGAAGTGTGGGCAGAGTGTGATTTCGTCACCCTACACATCCCTTTGACGGATAAAACAGCAAGCTTCGTGAGCCCGGAAGCTTTCGCGAAAATGAAAAAAGGGATGACGATCTTGAACTTTTCACGAGGTGAGCTTGTGGAAGAGGATGCCATGGCCGGAGCATTGGATTCAGGGGTTGTCCGGAAATATGTGACGGACTTTCCGAATAAAAGGGTACTCGACATGAAAAATGTCGTTCCTGTTCCTCATCTCGGTGCTTCTACCGTTGAGTCGGAAGAGAACTGTGCCATCATGGCCACCAAGCAGTTAAAAACGTATCTTGAAACCGGGAATATTAAGCATGCCGTCAATCTGCCGGATGTAGAGCTGCCGTACAGCGGGAAAATGAGAGTGACAGTCATGCATCAGAACATCCCGAACATGGTGGGACAAATTGCCACGGTCCTGTCCGGATACGCCGTCAACATCGCAGATATGATCAACCGCAGTAAGCATACGTGGGCCTATACCATGATCGATCTTGACCAAAAGCTAAATGAAGAGGAACAAGCGGATGTCAAACAAAAATTGAAAAACATCTCTGGCGTCGTTTCCGTGCGCCTTATCTGATCCATATAACACTCCCTCATTCAATGAGGGAGTTCTTTTTATCAGCACATCCTATCCTGAAAAAATGTGGACGGGCAATCAGCACGTATCATTACCCGGTAAAATACCATATTAGTAAGAGAAGTAGAAATGATTGCGCTAGTGGAAGAACACCGCAGCCCCGAGGAAAGCGAGCACCTGGAGCGGAAATCAACCGCTACTCGCCCCATTAAATGCAACCCGATATATGAAAAAAGCCAAAGGAAAAGCCACGGATTTTTGCATCGGCGGACTCTCCTTGATACTATTTTCATAAAGTAAAGATAATCAGTGAGAGGAGAATACCATGGGAATTCATCATTATTTTAAAAGCTTATCAGATCTCGAGACACTCATCCGCTGTCCGGGTCGATTCAAATATCATGAGCATAATGTAGCCAGTCATTCCTTCAAAGTGACGAAAATCGCCCAGTTTCTCGGGACGGTGGAGGAACAGAACGGAAAGGAAATCGATTGGAAATCCCTTTACGAAAAAGCGCTGAACCATGATTATGCAGAATTGTTCACGGGCGATATCAAAACCCCTGTGAAATATGCCTCAGGCAAGCTGCGGGAGCTCTTCAGCCAGGTGGAGGACCAGATGGTGAATAAATTCATCACGACGGAATTTCCACCTCAGTTCCAAGAAGTGTACAGGGAACGTTTCAAAGAAGGGAAGGACGAGACCCTTGAAGGAAGGATTCTCTCCGTTGCGGATAAAATCGACCTGTTGTACGAATCCTTCGGTGAAATCCAAAAGGGAAATCCAGAACCGTTATTTATTGAAATCTATCAGGAAGCGCTGTCTACCATTGTGAAATATAAGGACCTGGAATGCGTACAATACTTTCTCGAATACGTCCTTCCGGATATGCTGTCAGAGAAATTCATCCCCCATAGTGAGCTGAAGGAACGGACACGGAAACTGATCCGGGAAGGTGACGAGTAAGAACCCCTTTCCAGAATGGGGAAACTTCGGTAGAATATGTGGTATTCCCTTATCTTTCAAGGAGAGTTGAACGTGTCCAAAATTATTTTAGGCTTATTTTTACCAGGATTGCTTGTCGTTCTGTTCACAAGGGTGACGTATAATCATTATGTCGGCCTGATCCTGACCGTTGCCCTCATCGCGGCTTCCGTGTCAAAGGGCTATACGGATTCTTGGTTGCTCATAGTCATAGACGCGGCTTCGCTGACCGCCGGATTCTGGTATAGTGACCGGATGATGAAAAAAGCGAAGAGAAGTGCATGAGTATAAAGCTCATAAAAAAACCAGGTCCCTTTAAGAGGGTCCTGGTTTTTTAGTGGTTATTTTTTTCTATTTTGGGGCAGCGACTACATCAACATCATTCGCTCTTACAAAGGCAAGGCGGTGATTAAGGTGGATGAGGTAAAACTCATCGTCCCCCCAAACAATCTTGTGCGTCGTCTCCGGGTTATACGTGTAGACCGGTGCGCTGTAGAAGCTTCCCTTCACTTTCTCAGAGGCGACATATTTCTGTCCCGGGGTAAGGGTATATTGAAGCTCAGTCATGCCTCTTACCGGAATCCCTTCAGGGAAGGCTTCTGCTTCCGGATAAGCTAATCCGTAAACCGGGATACCTGTTTTTCCTTCTTTTGGTGTGATGACAATGCCTGAGCCTTTGGTAGTATTGGTCCCTTTCGGATTATAGAACCACGCTTTTTGAGCTCCATACCAAATCGCGGTCCAGTCCCCTTCTTCTTCAGCCTTATAAAAAGTTTGACCTGTTACGGCTTTATTTCCCCAATTAGACGCATCCAGTGGATGAGCATTTGGAAGTGCCGCATCTTTGATTAGTGGGGCATCGAAGCTCGGAGCTGAATACAAATACACAAAGTTTGCCGATTGTTTCGGCACAGGTTCACCGGTCGGTGTCTGAAGATCCGGCATATTCGTGCTGAAATTAGGCCGGATTTGCACGACGTCTTTTTGCTTTTTCCCTGACTCGAGCGGTGCTCCTAAGATCTGCATATAATGTGCCCAATCCCAGAATGGACCCGGATCCCAGTGCATGGCCGGCTGTCTGGCGGCGGATGTTCCCGGCACTTCGTCATGTGCGATGATGTGATCTCGGTCCAGCGGAATATTGTACTCCTTGGATAGGTGCTTTACCAATCGCGCAGATGCATGATAAAGCTGTTCGTTATACCAGGCTGCCCCTTCAATCGCGATTCCTTCATGTTCGATCCCGATGCTCTTGGAGTTGAAGTACCAGTTACCTGCATGCCACGCTACATCTTTGTTATCGACCATCTGGGTAATATCACCGTCCGAAGATCGGATTACATAGTGGGCGGAAGCCTGGGTCGTTTCCCGTTGAAATACCGTTTTTGTTAGATCATAGCTGATTTCCGTGTCGTGGAGGACGATGTACTTGATTTCCTGATCATCATACGGACGATTGGCTTTGTCGTAGTTGCCGTATGACCATTCATATACAGTGCCATCATGATCGATTTGTTTGTAGGCTGCCGGGACGTAATGGCAGGCAAGGCCATTCGGACAGTCTGCCTTGTTCTCATCGTTGTCGGATTTCAAATGTAGGCTGTTGATGGTTTCTTTATTAGGTTGGGTTTGTTTAGCTGCCAGCTTGACGGAATATCCATCTTCAGTCTGCTTCACTGCACCATTGTTGATCGTATCATACACCCGATCGGCAAAATCCCTTGCTCCTGTACTGTCAGATGAACCACTGTATTTGGCAACAGCTCCATACCAATCATTGAGGTCAGTCGAAGCTTGTCCCACCGTTTGTTTCGCATACTTGGCGAGTAGTGCAGCAGCGCCGCGGATGTTCTGCTTTTCATCATGCTTCAACGTTTCTGTTGGAAGGGAAAGCAAGTCAGCTGCCGTATTTAATGTGTGGAGAGAGGGGTCGGTAATGGACAAATCGGAGAACCTTTCAGTTGTCACCGCTTGCTGTCCAGCTGCTTCTTCCTTCCCTGATAGATACATATGAAGGGGTTCATCTCCGGGCTCTTCCATAGAATCAAGGTCGACATCAGTCAGATGCATCAGTCCGTAGCCGCCGGAAGCACTCGGCTTCCCGTCATGGTGTTCCCATAAGGACATGTTATAACCGACTGATAGCAGGATTTCGACGGGTACGTTAAACTCCTTGGCGGCTTCTTGAAATGCTTCCTGCAATTCTAGTGAATCGACCATTGCTGCCTGTGCGATTCCTTTATAAGAACTGGAAGGAGATACGGGGGATATGGCAGATCCCAATAGGAATCCTGTCATACTCAGACTGCCGGCAACTTTTAACCATTTCGCTTTTTTCATACATTCCTCCTGTTGTGAAGTATTTTAATAGAACACATAAAAAAGCTTAATGAAAAATAGACTGAATAGTCAATCAATTATTGGATATATGCCTAGATGAATATTTTGGGGAAGATAATTGAATTGTGGATAAAGAGTGAATTATGTGAATAAGATACTGGTTCTATTGGTTATTCACAGTTTGAAACCGTGTACAAAAGGTTTGTTCACAAGAAAATTGACGAAATGTGCATAAGTTTAAGGATTTTCCACAAGTGTTATCGAGTTATACACATGGTTATGCACAGGGTGTGTATAGAATTGGTCGCATTCTGTCGAAAAAAGACGGTCGCCCCGCAGTTCCTTGTCGAAAATTCTATTCTATCACCAAATAAATAAGAACGTTGAAGTTATCCACAATGTTGAGAAAGAAAAAAGGGAAGGTCCGTCCCTCGAGTGAAATAAACGAACTTTTGTTCGCTTATTGTTGGTTAATCCTGAAGGAAATGTGGTAGAATGTGTATAGAAGAATGTACAGTGTTTAAGATGGGTATATGTAGGTAAATACAAGGTAGCAGTCCTTTATTATAGGAGGTTTCACGGTGAAAGATCAATTTGAGCTCAAGTCTAAATATAAACCAGAGGGAGATCAGCCCCTGGCTATAGAGAAACTGGTACAGGGTATAAATGAAGGGAAGCGTCATCAAACTCTACTTGGAGCAACAGGGACGGGAAAGACATTCACCGTCTCCAATGTGATCAAGCAGGTTGAGAAGCCGACCCTTATCATTGCCCATAATAAAACCCTGGCAGGACAGCTCTACAGCGAGTTTAAGGAATTCTTCCCTGATAACGCAGTTGAGTATTTTGTCAGTTACTATGATTACTATCAGCCCGAAGCGTATGTTCCACAGACCGACACCTTCATCGAAAAGGATGCAAGCATCAATGATGAAATCGATAAATTAAGGCACTCCGCTACCTCGGCTTTGTTCGAGAGGAAGGATGTCATCATCATTGCCAGCGTATCCTGCATTTATGGTTTGGGTAATCCGGAAGAGTACCGCGAGCTCGTCCTTTCCCTCCGAACGGGAATGGAGATCGAACGGAATCAACTGCTCCGTAAGCTTGTGGATATCCAATATGAGCGAAATGATATCGACTTCCAACGCGGAACCTTCCGAGTACGTGGAGATGTTGTGGAAATTTTCCCGGCTTCCCGTGATGAGCACTGTATGCGTGTAGAATTTTTCGGTGATGAAATCGATCGGATCCGTGAGGTGGACGCCCTGACAGGGGAAATCTTGGGAGATCGAGACCATATCGCCATCTTCCCGGCTTCCCACTTCGTTACCCGTGAGGAAAAAATGCAGGTAGCGATCAAAAATATTGAGAAAGAACTGGAAGAACAGCTGGCGATCATGAAGGAAGAAAATAAATTGCTAGAGGCACAGCGCCTGGAGCAGCGGACACGTTATGACCTGGAAATGATGAGGGAAATGGGCTTCTGTTCAGGAATCGAGAACTATTCCCGACACCTGACATTGCGGCCGTCCGGATCGACTCCGTACACGCTTCTGGATTACTTTCCTGATGACTTCCTGATCGTAATCGACGAGTCCCATGTAACGTTGCCTCAGATCAGGGGAATGTTCAACGGGGACCAGGCACGTAAAAAAGTGCTCGTGGATCATGGATTCCGTCTGCCTTCAGCCATGGACAATCGTCCTCTCCGATTTGAAGAATTCGAGAAGAAGACCCAGCAGCTCCTTTATGTTTCGGCAACTCCCGGACCATATGAGCTGGAACATAGTCCTGAAATGGTCGAGCAGATCATCCGGCCGACGGGACTTCTGGATCCGATCATCGAGGTACGTCCGATCGAAGGGCAGATTGATGATCTGTTAGGTGAAATCAATGAACGGATCGAGAAGAATGAAAGGGTACTCGTCACTACGTTAACGAAGAAGATGTCAGAAGATCTCAGTGCTTACTTGAAGGAAATCGGGATCAAGGTCCAATATCTCCACTCAGAGATCAAAACGTTGGAGCGTATTGAAATTATCCGGGACCTCCGATTGGGGAAATATGATGTGCTGGTCGGAATCAACCTGCTCCGGGAAGGGCTGGATATTCCGGAAGTTTCACTTGTCACCATCCTTGATGCTGACAAGGAAGGCTTCCTGCGTTCAGAACGGTCCCTGATCCAGACGATAGGCCGGGCTGCCCGTAACAGCAACGGGAGAGTCATTATGTACGCAGATAAAATCACGGATTCCATGCAGAAAGCACTCGATGAAACCGAGCGTCGCCGTACGATACAGCAGGAATACAATGCAAAACACGGCGTGACCCCGACGACGATACAAAAAGAGATCCGTGATGTCATCAGGGCAACTCATGCCGCTGAAGAAGCAGGGGTTTATGAAGGAGAACAGACAAAGGTTTCGAAAATGTCTAAACCGGAGCGACAAAAACTTATTGCTAGCCTGGAAGTGGAAATGAAGGAAGCGGCCAAGGCACTCGATTTCGAACGTGCCGCACAGCTTCGCGATACCATTCTTGAGCTCAAGGCGGAAGGATGAACGAATCATGGCGCAGGACCAAATAATCGTACAAGGAGCTAGAGCTCATAATTTAAAAAATATAGATATTAAAATCCCACGGGATAAACTGGTTGTTTTAACAGGGCTGTCAGGGTCGGGGAAATCTTCCCTTGCCTTCGATACCATTTATGCAGAGGGCCAGAGACGTTATGTCGAATCCTTATCCGCCTATGCCCGTCAGTTTCTGGGGCAGATGGATAAGCCGGACGTCGACGCCATCGAAGGGTTATCGCCTGCGATTTCCATCGATCAAAAAACGACGAGCCGCAATCCCCGTTCAACAGTGGGGACGGTAACAGAAATTTATGATTACCTGAGATTGCTGTTTGCCCGTGTCGGAAAACCGATCTGTCCGAATCATGGGATTGAGATCACTTCCCAAACAATCGAACAGATGGTTGACCGGATTTTGGAATATCCTGAGAGGACCAAACTGCAAGTCCTGGCACCGGTCGTGTCGGGCCGTAAAGGAACTCATGTGAAGACTCTTGAAGACATCAAGAAACAGGGATTCGTGAGGGTACGCATCAATGGAGAGGTACAGGATCTCGGTGAGGAGATTTCGTTAGAGAAAAACAAGAAGCATTCCATTGAAGTGATCATCGACCGGATCGTTGTAAAGGAGGGAGTCGCTGCACGACTTTCGGATTCACTTGAAACGGCATTGCGGCTCGCAGATGGACAGGTGATCATCGATGTCATAGGGGAAGAAGAGCTTCTATTCAGCGAGCATCA
Organism: Rossellomorea sp. YZS02; assembly: GCF_033963925.1. NCBI lineage: Bacteria > Bacillati > Bacillota > Bacilli > Caryophanales > Bacillaceae > Rossellomorea > Rossellomorea sp. YZS02. The sequence goes on from NZ_JAXBLY010000005.1 coordinate 225,196, forward strand.
CGCATGTCCTTACTGTGGATTCTCCATCAGTGAACTCGAACCGCGGATGTTTTCCTTCAACAGTCCTTATGGTGCATGTGTAAGTTGTGATGGGCTGGGAACAAAGCTTGAGGTGGATAAGGAGCTTGTGATCCCCAATTGGGACCGTACCCTTGCTGAGCATGCCATTGCTCCATGGGAACCGACTAGTTCTCAATACTATCCCTCTCTTCTGAAGGCCGTATGCGACCATTATGAAATTCCAATGGATATTCCCGTTAAGGATCTGCCGAAGCACCAGATGGATAAGATTCTTTATGGATCCGGGAAAGATGAGATTTACTTCCGTTACGAGAACGATTTCGGACAGGTGAGGGAAAACTATCTCCGTTTCGAAGGCGTCATCCCGAATGTGGAGAGACGCTATCGTGAAACGAGCTCGGATTATATCCGTGAGCAGATGGAAAAGTATATGGCGCAGCAGGACTGTCCTACATGTCACGGCCACCGTTTAAAAGAAGAGAGCCTGTCGGTGAAGGTGGATTCCCTTCACATAGGGGAAGTGACGGCTTTTTCAATCGAGGAAGCGGAGCAGTTCTTCCATCAACTCCAACTTTCCGAGAAAGATATGAAGATCGCCAACCTAATTATGAGGGAAATCAAAGAACGTCTTGGCTTCCTGGTGAATGTTGGACTGGAATACCTCACATTGAGCAGGGCGGCCGGTACGTTATCGGGCGGGGAGGCACAGCGGATCCGCCTTGCCACTCAAATCGGTTCGCGGCTGACGGGGGTCCTTTACATCCTCGATGAACCATCCATTGGTTTGCATCAACGGGATAATGACCGTCTGATTGATACATTAAAGAATATGCGTGAAATAGGGAATACGCTGATCGTCGTGGAGCATGATGAAGATACGATGATGGCAGCTGATTATCTGATCGATATTGGACCAGGTGCGGGAGTACATGGTGGTGAGGTCGTATCAGCGGGGACACCACAGGAAGTAATGGACGATCCGAACTCATTGACCGGTCAGTATCTGTCAGGTAAGAAATTCATCCCCCTTCCACAGGAAAGGCGCAAACCCGATGGCCGTTACCTGGAAATTGTGGGGGCAAAGGAAAACAACCTGAACAACGTCAAGGTGAAGCTGCCACTGGGGATCTTCACAGCCGTAACCGGCGTATCGGGATCCGGAAAAAGTACCCTTATCAACGAAATCCTGCATAAATCCCTGGCTCAAAAGCTTCATAATGCGAAGTCTAAACCAGGTGAGCATAAAGAAGTGAAAGGTATCGACCATCTGGACAAAGTCATCGATATCGATCAGTCGCCTATCGGACGTACCCCTAGGTCCAATCCAGCAACGTATACCGGGGTATTCGATGATATCAGGGATGTATTTGCGACTACGAATGAAGCGAAAGTCCGCGGCTATAAAAAGGGCCGTTTCAGCTTTAACGTAAAAGGCGGCCGCTGTGAAGCGTGTCGCGGGGACGGAATCATCAAGATTGAAATGCATTTCCTGCCGGATGTGTACGTTCCCTGTGAAGTATGTCATGGAAAACGATACAACCGTGAAACCCTTGAAGTGAAATACAAAGATAAGAATATTTCAGACGTCCTTGAGATGACGGTAGAAGATGCAGTGAAGTTCTTCGAAAACATCCCTAAGATCAAACGTAAGCTGCAGACCATTTTTGATGTCGGCCTTGGATATATCACTTTAGGTCAGCCGGCCACCACATTATCAGGTGGGGAAGCCCAGCGTGTGAAGCTAGCATCCGAATTGCACCGACGTTCAACGGGTCGTTCACTCTATATCCTAGATGAGCCGACCACTGGACTACATGTCGATGATATCGCACGTCTCCTCGTCGTCCTTCAACGACTGGTCGAAAACGGAGACACCGTCCTTGTCATCGAGCACAACCTCGATGTCATCAAGGCAGCCGATTACCTTGTGGACCTTGGTCCCGAAGGTGGAGACAAAGGGGGAACGATCGTCGCAAGCGGAACCCCTGAAAAAGTAGCCGAAGTACAAGGCTCCTACACAGGTAAATACCTCAAACCCGTACTCGAACGCGATCGTGAACGGATGAAAAAGAAAGTTCGGGAGAAAGAAGAAGTAACAAATTGATAATGAGGGGAGATGTTTAATGCATCTCTCTTTTTTTATTATTAATATGAACAGGGCATTGGTTTTTACTTCACCTTTAATTCGGAGGGCTGGAGGCTTTTTGTGTAAAAGTTATGTAATTGATTGTGAATGATCGAGTATCATGTTGGATAATAAATGCTTGAAAAGTTGATTGGAGCGGAAATCAACAAGCTACTTGCCCATATAAAATGTTCATCAAAAACCAAAACCACACCTCCATACCTACCCAAATTCAGCCTCCAGATGGAGTGAAGCACAAATCCCATATGTGAAAATAAGATTAGTAACAAATGCATTGAAACTTTTTGCCCAGCGTATCGTAAATAATAGTAGAGGAGATGATGAAGATGGACACCAATAAGGTATTATCAGCCCTATGCTATTTTAGTATATTTTTTGCCGGCTTCCTTTTTCCTTTGATCGTATATTTTCTAACGGATAATCCATACGTGAAAAAGGATGCAAAAGCAGCATTTCTATCTCATTTATTACCGGTCATTGCGGTCCCTCTTGTGATTGCGGGTCTGTTTATGGATATGGGGGTTTTCGCCACTGGTGCGGGACTGCCTGTCTTTACCTTCGTCATGATCGGTTTAGCTATATTACTCAGTGTTGTTGTAGTCATTTGGAATGTGTATAAGGGCATCAAAGTACTTTTATAATCGATAAAGGGGATGAAAGAGTATGAATGAAGAACGCAAACGCATTTTGGATATGTTGGAGAATGGAACGATTTCGGCACAGGAAGCACTGGCATTGTTGGAAGCGCTCGAGAAGCAGCCAAAAACATCGAAGACTAAAGAAAAAGATTTTCTTGATGATTTTGTATCCATCTTTCAAGACGAGAAAAAGGATGGGAAGGATCAACATTCGGGAAATCCGAAAGATAAGCTTCTTGACTTCATGAATTCGGCGCTGAATAAGATCAAGAATTTCGACTTTGATTTCCAATGGAATCAATCAGTAGAGTTGTCCCATGTTTACCAGCAGCCCAATACGGATTTTGTGAAAATTGATGTGGATGTGGCGAATGGGAAGGTGGAACTGATTCCATGGGATGGAGAGGAAGTCCGTGTAGAATGTGAAGCCAAGGTGTATCGCACGGAAGATCACGAAGAAGCGAGAAAGCAGTTTATGGAGAATACATCCTTTGCCGTGGATGAAGATACGCTCTATTATTCGACCCAATTAAAGTGGATGAAAGTGGATTCCAAGCTCTACATTCCGAAGCATCAATATAAAAGGATTTCGGTCCGCTTATTCAATGGTGGATTAAAAGCCAGTAATCTGGAAGTTGAGGATCTTCGTACGAAGGCGGCAAATGGGAAGATCGAAATTGACCGCCTGTCTTCGAAAAAAGTAGAAGTTGAAACGTCCAACGGGGCGATTACCATCAAGAACGCAAAAGCAGATCATGTAGAGGCGGAGTCCATTAATGGGAAGGTCCATGTTGAAGGGGATATTTTGTACTCTGATGTTCAGTCTCTGAATGGAAACATCGTCTGTGCCCTTACGGGGGAGAAATCCGATACGGTGCATGCCAAAACGGTAACGGGCAATATTGATCTGTTCGTACCTGAAAACATCAATATTTCAGGAGAAGCTAAATCGAATTTCGGTAGTTTCAAGGTAGAGCTGCAGGGTATTGATGTATTAGAGGAAAAAAACGAAGTGGTGCAGAAATCGATCCGTTTCAGTCGAAAAACCGACTCGACGGATAAGCTTCATCTTTTTGCGGAAACAAAAGCAGGATCTGTCCTCATAAAAAAGCATGAACAGAAGAATGTTAATAAGGACAACGCATAAGATGAGAAAGAAGGTATAACGATGAAAAAACGATTAGCACGATCAAGGTCCGACCGTAAGCTGGCTGGAGTGATTGGGGGATTATCCCGTTATGTGGGGATCGATTCCACGATCCTGAGGGTGATTTTTATCATCCTGCTCATTCCGACGGGATTTTTTCCGCTCGGTGTCATTTATGGGTTATTGGCCTTCGTGCTGCCACATGAGGAGGAAGCCATCAGATAATGAGATGGATTATCGGAATTTTAATCAATGCAGTGATTTTTATTGCATTAGCCGGATTTTTTGAAGGATTCGAAGTATCGGGGATCGGAGCAGCAATCGGAGCGAGTTTTATCCTTTCGATCCTGAATGTTCTCGTGAAACCGATACTGATCATCCTCACGTTGCCGGTCACGATTTTATCACTGGGGCTGTTTTTATTCGTCATCAATGCCATCACGTTATTATTGACGGATGGTCTGATGGGAAGCAGTTTTGAACTATCAGGCTTCGGGATGGCATTTCTGGCATCGATCATTTTGTCACTGGCCAATCTGGTGATTCAAAAAGCGGTCCTCGAGCCAATGAAAGAGAAGTAAATAGAAAAGGACTCCGGTTTTTACGTGCCGGAGTTTTTTTGTTCGAAAAGTTTACTATTTTACAAGGGGTGTTTTCGTAAACATTGTTGCTTTTGGATGAAGCGAGTGGCGGTTGATTTCCGCTACAGGTGCTCGCTTTCCGCGGGGCTGGCGGTGAGCCTCCTCGGCTACGCCTGCGGGGTCTCACCTGTCCAGCTACGGCGGCTAGCCCCTCGAGGTCATAAGCTAAATGGTCCAAGAAGGCAAAAGAACGCCTTCTTAGCCCATTCATCTTATGCTTGTCGGGGCTGAACGAGCCGCCTCCGCATTTCGTGCTGTCCAGCGTTTCCCGCAGGAGCTATTCCTGTGAGGTGAGAATTCATCTATTGCATAAAAAAAGA